>JAISWZ010000138.1 GCA_031270945.1 Clostridiales bacterium
GAACTCGACGTGCTAAGCGCCATGGCCCTTGGCATGACGCTGGATCAGCTAAAAACCATATACCGAATCCAGTTTCCAATAATGCAAAAATATGAGGCAGACACTTGGTATGACCAAAACGGAAGAATCGTCTTCACCATCAACCGCAGTCTTACTGGTGTTGGATTCCAGAGATCAGAATGGGAGAAGCTCAAGAACGCCTCATCTGGCACGTTTAGTCGGAAAATCAGTGACGACACTTTGCCTGGCGGGCCTGTAGAGCGCGTTATCGAGTACGCAGCCCCCTTTGACCGCTGTGATCGCGTGCAAGACTTTGAGACTGCATGGGAGTTCTTTGAGGCAAAATATAAGGCATACAAGTCCTGGTGAATGCGTAAATTCCGGACTTTTCTGGCATCTCGGATTCAGTTTTGGAATATGCTCTTGTTCTTAGAATTCTCGTGATCAAAGGATTTATCTTTTCTAACAAGTATTTTCAAGGCGGTGCGCAAATGACTCAAGCAGTTATAGTTGGCAACGACGACTTCGAAGACATTATTGAAGCCAAGGCTTACTATGTTGATAAAACCCTTTTGATCAAAGGGTTGATTGATTCATTAGGAGGAAGCAAAGTCAACATTTTCACCAGGCCTCGCAGATTTGGCAGAACATTGGCTTTAAGCGCCATTAACTACTTCTTCGAAGACACCCATGACCCTGACAAGAACGAGAAGCGCAGAAGGCTTTTCGACGGGTTGAAAATATCGCAGTGTGGTGACCACTATACTTCTCAGATGACATCAAGGCCAGTAATAAATATTTCTTTCAAAGACTTAGAATCTGAAACCTGGAAAGATTTTAATTGCAACTTCAGATACATCATAGGAAATTTATATAAAAGACATAGCAACCTGCTTGAGCAAATAGAATTCAATGAGGACAAAGAGCTGTTTATCAGATTCCAGGACAGGCAAGCTAAAAATTGCGAACTACACCTCGCATTCCGCTTTTTAATAGACGTGATAAAATCCGTGACTGGCAAGTCAACCATAGTCCTCATAGACGAGTACGACGTGCCCATAAATTCAGCTATTTCTGCTAACTATTACCCTGGCATGAGAAGGTTTATGAGCCAGCTGTTTACATCAACTTTCAGCAACAACAAAAATCTTTATTTTGCCGCTTTGACAGGATGCTTTGGGATATCCAGCGAATCATTATTTTCAGGCCTGAGCTGGGCAACCGTAAATAACATTCTATCTCCATCGTTCAAAGACAGCTTCGGTTTCACCGAAACAGAAGTGAAGGAAATGCTTTCATTCTATCACTTGGATGAACACTTCGAAATCATTAAGGAATGGTATGGCGGTTACGCTATTCCGGGCGCTGAGCTTTACAATCCCTGGAGCATAGGCAACTATGTTAGAGATAATTCGAATGCAAAAGCTTTTCCTAAAACGTACTGGTCAAACACTAATGACAGGATTTTGATAGAATCGTTTGATCGGTACGGCGAAAGCCTGATGGCTTCTTTTCAAGATTTGATTAACGGCAAAACAATAAAATCTCCAATCAGCGAAAACGTGTCATATGTAAACGCATATGATACTCCTTACAAATTCTGGAGTTTCTTGCTGTTCAATGGATATTTAACAGTCGTTGCGCAAGATGAAGAACGCAATTTCGAATTAAAAATTCCCAATCTTGAAATCCGCGAACTGTTTCGCATGATCTCCGAAAAGCGTTCCGAAATTCCAACAATTTCCTTGGACTTCTCAAATTCTTGGTTTTGATTCGTTACCGTTATTTGATTCTTCCATATCAATCATTGACCACACAACTTAAGTTGCTTAAAGATAAGCGCTATTTCCGCCACAATTCACATTAATCAGCGCCTGTATTATAGCTTTGAAAGAGTTCTTACGTCAGAATCGTTAAATATATCGTTTATCAAGTTTATATATAATCTCTTGGGAAAAGCCCGCAAAAGTTATGCGGGCTTTTTTTGCTCCCCTTGGGTTACGCTTGGCGCTTCCGTTAACTTACGACCATGTCGCTCCCTAACGCCCTCCCCCATGAAATTTTCTTCAACAAAGAATACAATCGGGTTTTCGCCAAACACTAATAACAGAAGCCAAAGGTCTTGCATGACAACGCCACAGCAAGGCCGTATAAACTTTACAACATTTGTCTATCATTGCTTTCGATAAACATAAGGAGGTTTTTCATGAAAAGACTAATCGCTCCGGCGCTTCTAGCCGCGTCAATCTTTGCCTTTTCAGGCTGCTCCGCCTCAGTGGGCAATATAGGAGGGACGGACGCTCTGGCCCGCTTTGAGAAGGGGACTACACGCACATACAAGCGAAACAAAATCTTTGATCCGCCTATCCTGGATTCTGACATGCTTGAGTCAGACGAAGCTCCTAAGTCCGAAGAGCCTGACGAAAGAAAGATCAGGGCCAGCAAGATAGCCAAAGAGGCCGCAAGCCTAGAGGGAGTCATAGCCGCTTCCGCTGTTGTAAACGGAAATACTGCGCTTATAGGAATACAAGTAAGCGCGGGGCTAAGCGGGCAGGAATATATCTCCTTAAAACGAAGGATAATCGAAAAGGCCAAAACAGCGGATCCAGCGCTAAACGAGGTAAATGTAACGCGTGATCGAGACATCTTCAACCGAATGAGGGACTTGGATGAGTCAGGGGTAAGCTGGGACGGAATGCTAACGTCTGACAACTTCCGTTGCTCGTATGACGGACGGTAAAGAAGTTCAAAAAGCAAGTAATAACTGAATCGAAAAAATAGGCAAGAGCTTCAAGCCGGTGGCTTGAAGCTCTTGCTTTTTTTGGTTTTTTGGTTTTTTTATTTTTATTTTCTACCCAATCTCCTTAAGCCCATCCAGGAGCGCGTCAACGCTTTCATTTGTGATCCCGAACATCGTCATCCGCCTCAGCCCGTCAATGGTCACTCCTCCGTTTCCCTTCATGAACGACAGCTGAGGAAGGAGGCTTAAGGCCAAGCGGCTTGCGGCTTCATCCTCAAATATCTCGTCAAGGGTTGAGGCTTTGGTAAATTTCTGCCTGAAGTCAACGTTAGGTACGTAGTGATAGTCGTAGCTTCCGGATTTAAGCTCAAACGGCTCAAGGCTTGAGGCGGGCAAGTTTACTGTTGCTAGGCAGCCAAACGGAATCTCGATATGGACTTTCAGGCTTCCGTCATCCTGGATGCTCCAGTCTACTACATAGGCGCCAGCGTTGGATACATACTTGCAGTTGCAGGATTTCAGCTCCCTATGGGGATGCGGGGCTATAAGGGCTTTTGCGAAGCCTTGATCTGATGAGGGCATTAGGCCACTGGCATAGGCGTACAGGAACTCCACTACGCTTCCATAGCTGTAATGGTTCAGGCTATTCATGTCAGTCCCGCTGATTAAGCCGTCTGGCAAGACGCTATTCCAGCGTTCCCAGATAGTAGTCGCTCCCAGGTTGACGGCATAGAGCCAGCTGGGGAAATCCTCTCTTAGAATCAGCTTGTAGGCTTCGTGGATCTTTCCGAACTTGGCCAGTGTTTGGCATATGAGCGGAGCGCCGACAAACCCGCACTTGATCTGGTTTCCATGCTTTTGCAATAGATTTATGAAATCCTGGAGCAAGACGTCCTTGTCCCTCCACAATCCGAAGTTCAGGGCGGCTATATAGGCTGCCTGATTTGGGACACTGAGATGGCCTACTGGGGTGAAGAAGTTGCTGAGAAGCACTTCTTTGACTTTTTCCGCCAATTCAGAGTAATAGATCTGGGTTGACTCAAGGCGCAACCTCTTCGCAAATCCCGCCACTAGCTCCAGGCTATGCCAGTAGTACACTGTAGCCAGGTAATCATCTGGCGTATCCCCTTTGTAAGCCTGGAGATCTGGGCCATCCAGGGCTAGCCAATCTCCGAACTGGAACCCGAAATCCCATAAGGCCGCCTTTGTTTGATGGACTTTCTCTATCTCTTCTCCTACGTAGTCTACCCAGGCCTTCATCATAGGAAAGTTCTTCTTATATGTTTCCTCATTGAACATTTTGAGAAGCACGTCTGGTATGATGGTTGCAGCGTCTCCCCAGATAGCGGCTACAACGCTGATTGGGCCATGCGGGGGCTTTGGCGCATAGGCTGGCACTCCGCCTTTCAGCTTGCTCTGCTCATTTTGAATATCCCAGAGATACTTTTGATAAAACGCCCTGGTATCCATGTGGTAGGAAGCCGTAGCGCTAAAGACCTGCGCGTCTCCAGTCCAGCCAAGCCTTTCGTCTCTCTGGGGGCAATCAGTTGGAATGTCAAGAAAGTTGGATTTTAGGCTCCAGAGTGAGTTGCTGTAAAGCTGGTTGATCTTCGCATTTCCTGTTGTCAGAAAGCCTGTCCGCTCCAGATCTGAGTAAGTCACGCATCCAGTGAAGTCATCAGGATTAATCTCTCCCTGCCAGCCCGAGACCTTCACGTACCTGAAACCGAAAAACGTGAAGCTGGGCTTCACCAGCTCCGGCTTTCCATTTGAGACGTACGTGAACCCGCCCTTGGCTGTGCGGTAGTTGTCGTTGTAAAAGTTGGAGTTTTGCAGGATCTCTCCGAATTCCAGATGAATCCTTGCCCCTTCAGGCTGGGTTGAA
>JAISWZ010000171.1 GCA_031270945.1 Clostridiales bacterium
AGAGCGTGGATTTCGCCTTTTTTGACTTGCAAGTTGACATCGTCCAAAGCTTTCACGCCTGAAAATTGCTTGGTTATATGTTTCATTTCCAGAATAAGTTCAGCCAATCGCTCATCTCCCTTTTTGCGCGTGAGCAGCCATCGGCGAGAGAATTGCGATTCACTCGCCTGTTATTAGCAAAAGTTGCTGCTCGCCTGTCTGGCGAACAGCAACTAAAGTCATGAATTTGTCAGCGGACAAATTTTATTCTTTATAAGAATCCAAGTGCTTGCTTCAAAGCAACCCGTGCTAACTTCAAAGCATCCCAGTGCTAACTTAAAAGCATCCAAGCGCTTGCTTCAAAAGCATCCCAGTGCTAACTTCAAAATCATCCAAGGCTTACTTCAAAGCGTCCTCGGTATAATAGCCAGATCCAACAAGCTGCTCCTTGTAGTTGGCTGTGTCAACAGGAATCGGAATGCAGAGGTAAGACGGGACGACCAGCTTGTTGTTGTTGTATGTAGTCTTGTCGTTGATCTCAGGATCTTTGCCCTCTAGCACAGCCTGAACCATGGTTACGCACTTTTTGGACAGCTCGCGGGTATCTTTGAATATGCTCATGGCCTGGGAGCCGGCTATGATGTTTTTCACTGCCATCAGTTCGGCGTCTTGTCCGGTGATTATTGGCCAGTCGTTGCCTATGGCGTATCCAGCGCCCATAAGGGCTGCTGCGCAGCCATAGCTGAGGCCGTCAAACGCGCTGGCGATAATGTCCAAATGCTCTCCGCCCGCGTAGTAGCCGGACAAAATGTCCTCGCATCTTTTCTGCGCCGTTTCCTGGCTCCACCTAAGGGTGTTTGTCTGGGCAAACTTTGTCTGGCCGGACTGGCATACCAGAACTCCGCTGTCCAGATACTGCTGAAGCACTGAGAACAATCCGCGATCCAAGAAGACAGCGTTGTTGTCATCCGGGGATCCCATGAAGAACTCGATGTTGTAGGTCTTTCCGTCTGCCTTGGCGGTTGCCAGGCTCATTTTGGCCTCGATGTATTCGCCAATGATTCTTCCGATGCCTTCGTTGTCAAAGGTAGCGTAGTAAGAAACCGCGTCAGTGTCCATAAGCAAGCGATCATACGCAATGACTGGAATGCCGTTTGACTTCGCTTGGCCCAAAGCGTTTACAAGCGCCGCCGAATCGACAGCCGCCACCACGAGACAGTCAGCCCCGTTGTTGATCAGGTTTTCGATCTGGGAAACCTGTTGCTGAACATCGTCTTCAGCGTACTGCAGATCGACTTCATAGCCCAGAGCTTCAAGCTCTTTCCTCATGTTGTCGCCGTCTTGGATCCACCTTTGGGAAGACTGGGTAGGCATCGCGACGCCAACCTTTTTCCCTGTTCCGGACGCGCCTGTTCCAGCCGCTTCAACCGGGGATTTCGCAGAGCATGCCGCCAGGGACAATGCCAATGCGAGCGCCAACGCTGCTTTGAATATGTTTTTCAACTTCATGTGAACATCTCCTTTATTTTTAGCGCTGGCGAGCGGCAAGCGCTCGCCAGCGAGATTTAAGGAAAGTATATCACGCAGCCAGGCGAATAGATTTATAAAAATCTACGATTAGGGTACAAATATTTATCGGGTTTAGGTCTAAAAAAACGCAAAAAGCGAAATAAGGCGTTTGCTCTTCAAATTTTTGGTCTTTTCAAGCGAATTGCTGGTTTTGAGCGCATGCTGCAAAAGCTATCAATCAAACATGAACAGGACTTTCTGGCAATCCTCGTCATACATGTTTTCTCTGGTTATCAGCGTTATGTCGGTGTTGATCCTCTCTGGCAGAGTGCCTCCCTTGAGGAGCTTGTAGGCGGATTCTATTCCAAGGTAGCCCATGGCGAAGGAGTTTTGCACTATCAAAGCGTCAACTTCGCCGCTTTCAAGCCTTCTGATGCATCGAACGTTGTTGTCAAAGGCCACGACAAGGGTCTTTTCGGCCAGCCCCAGCTCTTCGACCGCATCGCTTATGCCGAGGCCAGTCCATTCATTCAGGCCTACCAGAACATTTATGCCAGGGTAGTCCAAAAGCAGCTGCTTGGTCTTCTCCAGGGCTTCTTCTTCTCCTTCCATGGCGTTGACGGTTTGGACCATGGCAACCCGCATGTCCTTGGCTATCTCGTCACGGAATCCCTGCTCCCGCTGCTGGCCGTTTTCGGTATTCTTGTCAATGTTGACAATCCCTATGTTAAGAACGCCTTCTTCGCACCCCATGGCTGCCTTTGCCGCCATGCACCCGGCGGCGTAGTTGTCAGTGCCTATCCGGCAGCTCACTTGGTCGCTGTTGACGTCCGAGTCTATGACAATGATCTTTACGCCTTTTTTGACCGCTTCTTGAATTGTTTTGGCAGAGGCATTGTAGTCGATGGCCGAAAACACAATGGCTTCAGCTCCATCCGCTACAGCCTTCTCCACGAGCTTGTTTTGCGCGACATAGTTCTTCTCGTTTTCCGGCCCGTCCATTGTTAGCGCCAGGTTGTATTCCGTGGCGGCTACATTTGCGCCAGCGTATACGTACTTCCAAAAGGCGTTGGTTGTGGTTTTGGAAACAAGGGCGACATATCGCCTGCTTGGAGCTGGGGCGTTTGCCTGGCATGCCGCAAGAAAAAACGCTGCAAACGCAAATGCTATCGCGCGTCTAGCTCTCATAATTCGCCCTCCTTGATCGCTGGAATGCGTATGATTACCTTTGTGCCCACATCCTCCTCGCTTTCAATGACAATGCCGTAGGGCTCCCCAAAATAGATCCTGATTCTGTCGTGGACGTTCTTGATGCCTATCCCTATCTGGTCTCCTGAAACCTTTCTCTCTTTTCGCTCTATCTGCAATATGTCCTCGCACTGCTGGGGCGTCATTCCTATGCCGTTGTCCTCCACTTCCATAACAATGTCCTTGCCTTCCCAGAAGATCCGGATCAATATGGCGCCTTCATCAACCATGCGGTCAAGGCCATGGTATATGGCGTTTTCGATCATGGGCTGAAGCATTATCTTGTTGCAATAATAGGAGAGGCATTCCGGATCGGCTTCGATTGAGTAGTTAAATTGGTTCTTGTACCGGAACTTCTGGATCTGCAGGTAGCATTCGGCGTGCTGGAGCTCTTTTTCTATAGGAATCAAGTCATGGCCTTTCGAGATGCTTATCCGAAAGAGCCTTGCCAGAGTGTTGACCATGAATGCGGCGTCCTTGTTTCGTCCTTCCTCGCACATCCAAGAAACAGAGTCCAACGTGTTGTACAAGAAGTGGGGGTTTATCTGGGACTGCAAGGCGTTTAGCTCAGTTTTCCTGAGAAAGACCTCTTCTTGCCGGATCCGCTCAACAAGCTTTTGCATGTTTACAACCATGTGCCCGAATGAGTCAGACAAAGCCGCAACCTCGCTGGTGCCCCTTACTGGCGTGAACTGAAACTCCTCAGCATTCTCTTCAAACTTGCCCATGGCCTTCACAAGGATCTTGACAGGATTCGAAAAGATTCTGGCAAACACGCCGCCGGAAATGCTGGCGGTAAGCAAGACCAGAAGCAGCAGGGCGCCTAGAAGGCGGAGGGTGTATCTAACCTTTGCTGTAATGACCTCATCTACGCTGCAGACCCCCACAATGCGCCAATCGCAGTTTTCCAAGCTCCTTATGGTGTAAATGACATTTGATTCCGTATGGGAGCCATCTGCCAAAAGCTGGAGGGTCTCAGTGTTTTCTTCCTTTACCTTGAAGTACAGGAGCTGCTGCTTTGGATGGTAGATCACATTGCCTTCCTTGTCCATGATGAAGCAGTAGCCGTGCTGGCCTATTCCAACACCGTCCATGTAATTGGCGATTTCGCTGAAACGGATGTCCAGGCTGATCCTCACCCATTCCCCGCTGTTTATCATCGCGTCCTGAGCTATGGTCACCACCCAAGGATACTCTCCCACGAACAAGGACTCTATGTGAGGCTTGGATATGTTCAGATCGCGGCTTCCCTGAGGGATCTCCATGTAGGACAGGTTTTTGGCCACGCTTTTCTTGAGCTCATACTCCCCGGCCCAGCAGCCGGTGAGCCTCCCGCTCTCGTCATACATCGTGATCGCAACTATGTCAGGGCGGGTGTCCAAGAGATTGGCGAAATCCTCTTCGCCGTTTGATATGCCGTTTTGTATCTCTTCCATAATCAGGCTTATGTTGTCCGTGTACTTGGCTATGGTTTTCGCAACCTGGCCTATCGCCTGCTCGCTGCTGGTTATAGCGCTCTCTTTCATGGAGTTTTCGTACAGCCCCATGAATATCTCAAAGGCCAGAAAGATGGAGATCACAACTATCAGGACAACCATGCCGCTCATTATCAGCGCTAGCGAGAGCTCTGGCCTGTGGCGCCTTTTCACTTCGCATCCTCCATCCGCTCGCCTTGAGCCATCTGCCTTCGGCAATCCTTGGGCGAGATCCCGACAAGCCTCTTGAAGCAGTAGCTGAAATAATGCTGCTCGTTGTATCCGCACAGCTCAGAGATTTCTCGAACCTTCAAGCTGCTGTTGAGCAAAAGTTCCTTGGCTTTGCAGATCCGCGCTTGGGTCAGAAGCTCGATGAAAGTGCTGCCTGTAGTCTTCTTGACCAAAAAGCTCAAGTAATTGGGGCTCACTCCTATCTCGTGGCTAACCGACACCAGAGACAAGTCAGGGTTTGCATATTTGGCCTGGATCACCTCGCGCACCTGGTCGCACACCAGTTCTCCGTTCGTTTTCCTGTGCAGCTTGTCCGCCGCGAAGAAGATCCCCGCCGTCTCCACTTTGGCCAGCTCTTCCATCACCTCTTTGTAGGCTTCGTGGCAGTCCGACAATCGGCTCACGCTCCGGCTTATCCCCAGCTGGCACTCCAGCCCCAGGATCCGCTTGAAGCTTTGCGCGATGTCCTCGATCAAAATGTGCAGGTATGCATCAAGCCTTGACTGAGAGCCGCTGACAAGGGATATCACTCTGCCTTTTGCGTAAAAGCTCCCGTGGCTCAAGTATTTCGCCAAAATGGTGTCAATCGCGCTTACGCTGGCTCTTGAAGTCTTGTTTTGCCCCTCGCAGTCCATGATCCTTGTTATCAGCACTGTGCAGAGAGCGCCGCTTTGCCCTGAACCCATGCCGCAAGCGCTTGCCTCCTTTAAGAGCTCATCCTCGCCAGGCATCGCTCCGTCAGAGTTATTCAAGAGATGCATCAAAAACTCCGCCATTTCCAGCCGCTCATTGATCTGCGACTGAAAGCTTGAAAACTGAAGATCGATTTTCCGCTTGATCTTTGCAAGCTCCGCTTCGATTTCCTCCGATGAAATGGGCTTCAGGATATAGCTTATGATATTGTACTGGATCGCCTGTTGGGCGAAAGAGAAGTCATCATATCCGCTTAGGAAGGCTATGTACATGTTTGGCCGTATTTCACGCACCCGCCTGGCTAGTTCCAGGCCGCTCAAAAATGGCATTTTTATGTCCGTGAGCAGGAGATCCGGCTCCAGCTCCTCAATCATTGCCAAGGCGTCTATCCCGTTCTTGGCCTCGCCAACCACCTCAAAGCCCGCAGAAACCCAGTTTGTCTGGCGAATCAGCGATTGGCGCAGCTCGTCCTCGTCATCAACTATGAGCACTGTATACATTTGGCTTCCCTCCTTTTGCGCAAGACTGCAATTATACATGAGCGAAAAGCAGCGCACTTCGCTCGAAAGGCAAGACTGCAAATTTTAAGATCAACGCCTCCGCGCAGCCGGGCTTGCGTTGATGGGGGCATTATAGGGTACTTTTGCGCAAATGTCAATACGGAATAATCTGATTTTTTATGATCCTCCGTCATTATGCCGAATGGTTCGAAGCTTTGCGCCCGCCGTACGCAAAACCGCACAAATAAATTTAAAAAAAGCAAAGAAAATCCGGCTATTGTTCTTGAAAATACAATAGGCAATCAGAGAAGTTAAGCCTTAAATTCGCCTGATTCCAAGCCTAAGAGCATATCCCAAAATTATATCCGAGGCGCCGAAAAAATCCGGCGTTGAAGCATACGCCAGGATTTTTTCGGCGCCATTTCGGAATTTTGGGATATGCACTAAGAGCATATCCCAGAAATTTGCCGTTTGCTGGCAACGGGACAGAACAAAGAGGGGGCAGGGCATGAGACAGGTAGCGATTTACGGGAAAGGCGGCATCGGCAAGTCAACAACGACACAGAACTTGACTGCCGGGCTTGGCGAAATGGGCAAGAAGATCATGATCGTTGGGTGCGATCCGAAAGCGGATTCCACCAGGCTTATCCTGGGAGGGTTGGCTCAGAAGACAGTGCTTGACACCCTCCGCGAGGAAGGCGACGACATCGATCTGGACGCTGTGCTGAAAGTCGGCTTCGCCGGGATCAAAGGGGTAGAAAGCGGAGGCCCTGAGCCAGGAGTCGGATGCGCTGGAAGAGGAATCATCACTTCCATCAACCTTTTGGAAAGGCTTGGAGCGTACGAAGCCGATCTGGACTACGTTTTCTACGATGTTCTGGGAGACGTTGTCTGCGGAGGGTTTGCGATGCCCATACGCGAAGGGAAAGCCCAGGAGATCTACATTGTGTGTTCCGGAGAGATGATGGCGCTGTACGCGGCAAACAACATCTCCAAGGGCATATCCAAGTACGCCACAACAGGCGGGGTTAGGCTTGGCGGCCTTATCTGCAACTCCAGGAAGGTTGACGGAGAGGCGGAGCTGGTTCAGGCTGTGGCAAAGAAGATCGGTACGCAGATGATCCACTTTGTGCCTAGGGACAACGCGGTGCAAAAGGCTGAGATCAACAAGAAGACCGTCATAGACTACAGCCCAAGCGAGCCGCAGGCTGAAGAGTACAGGGTTTTGGCAAAGAAGATAGACGAGAACGACATGTTTGTGATACCCAAGCCAATGCAGATAGAGCAGCTTGAAGAGATCCTGATGGAGCACGGCATTCTGGACTGAGGAGGAAATTTTGATGTTGCTGGTAAGAGCTATCATAAGGCCTGAGAAGGTAGGGGCTGTGCTGGCCGAAACTGCAGCCGCAGGATTCCCCGCTGTGACAAAGATGGATGTCTTCGGGCGCGGCAAGCAGAAAGGGATCACTGTCGGAGAGATCCACTACGACGAGATTCCGAAAGAGATGCTCCTCATTGTGATAAACGACGAGGACAAGGACGATCTCGTGAAGATTATCATGAGGATCGCAAGGACCGGAAGCGGAACCTACGGGGACGGGCGCATATTCATTTCGCCTGTTGAGTCCGCGTACACCATCTCCAACGGAAAGCCGGGGCTCTAAGATGAAAGAGATAATGTCGTTCATTCGCATAAACAAAGTGAACGCGACCAAGGCAGCTTTGGCAGATGGAGGGTTTCCCGCCTTCACTTGCCGCAAGTGTCTGGGCCGCGGAAAGAAGTCCATTGACATGGAGCTATTGAATACAGTCCTGGCAGCCGGAGAGCTGCCGCTCAATGACGTGGGCTCGCACCTGACAGAGGCAACCCGCCTGATAGCCAAACGCTTCTTCACTTTGATAGTGGAGAACGAGGATGTCGAGAAGGCGGTTGATATAATTATAGAGACAAACCAGACAGGAAACCCTGGGGACGGCAAAATCTTCGTGCTTCCGCTAGAGGAGTCATATTCGGTGAGAACCGGGCAGGCCTCTGGCGCGTCGCGGTAGGAGGGCGCATGGCTGACTCAAGGGATAAGCTGTTAGACAAGTATGAGGCAAAGCTGTACAAGAACAGGAAAGACCATATCCTCTCTTTGGAAGAGGAGGGCGGCACCCCAAAGATCGCAGCCAACACCAGGGCTGTTCCTGGAGTGATGACCGCGAGGGGATGCTGTTACGCAGGATGCAAAGGCGTGGTTGTAGGCCCTTTGAAAGATGTCTGCGTGATAACCCATGGCCCCATCGGATGCGGCTTCTACAGCTGGGGAACCAGAAGAAACAAGGCAAGGCCGGACGAAGACGGAAAGAACTTCGTGTCCTACTGCTTTTCAACCGACATGCAGGAGTCGGACATTGTTTTTGGCGGGGAGAAAAAGCTGGAGAAGGCCATAGACGAGGCGGTTGCGCTGTTTCACCCCAAGTGCGTCATGATCTGCTCCACCTGCCCTATAGGCCTGATCGGAGACGATGTCCAGGCGGTAGCCAAGAGAGCTGAGAAAAAGCACGGGATAAAAGCCATAGGCTTCTCTTGCGAAGGATACAAAGGCGTCAGCCAGTCAGCCGGGCACCACATAGCCAACAACGGGCTGATGAAAGACGTGATTGGAACCGGAGACAGAGCGCCCAAGACAAAGTTTTCAGTGAACATCCTGGGCGAGTTCAACATCGGCGGAGACGGCTGGGAGCAGGAGCGGATCCTGAAACGGTGCGGAATAGAAGTGGTTTCTGTCCTCACCGGAGACGGATCGTATGAAGATCTGAAAAGCGCCCACCTGGCCAGCCTGAACATAGTCATGTGCCACAGAAGCATCAACTATATCGCGGAGATGATTGAGGAGAAGTACGGGACAGACTGGCTGAAGGTGAACTTCATCGGAGTCCAGTCCACGTGCGAGTCATTGAGGGAGATCGGAAAGTACTTCGGAGACCCTGATCTAATAGCTCGAATAGAAGAAGTGATAGCGGATGAGACGGCGGCTATCGAGGATGACATGGAATACTTCAGGTCAAAGCTGGCGGGCAGGACAGCGGCCATCTTTTCCGGAGGATCCAGATCCCATCACTACCAGTCGCTTCTGCGTGACCTAGGCATGGAAACGGTCATAGCAGGATATGAGTTTGCCCACAGGGATGACTACGAAGGCCGGGAAGTCATACCTTTCATCAAGGAAGACGCCGATAACAAGAATATCGAGACAATAACAGTCACGAAAGATCCGGAGCGTTACCACAAGAGGCAGCCAAGCTCAGACATAGAGACCGAAACCTACGGCGGAATGATGAAGACCATGAACAAGGGAAGCATCATTGTTGATGACTACAACCATTTCGAGACTGATGAGCTGGCCAGGAGAGTGAAACCCGATGTTTTCTTCTCGGGGATCAAAGACAAGCACTCAATCCAGAAGGCGGGGGTGGTTTCAAAGCAGATGCACTCCTATGACTACGCCGGGCCGTACGCTGGCTTCAAAGGGGCTGTCAACTTCGGATACGATCTTGTCAAATCCCTCTACACCAACGCCTGGTCGCTGGTTAAGCCGCCTTGGAAGAATGAGCCTATGCTTGTAGGCGAACTTGGAACCGGAGGTGAGAGCAATGCTTGACCTGACACCAAAGGAAGTGATGGCAAGAACCGCTTTGCGGATAAACCCCTGCAAGACCTGCCAGCCAGTTGGCGCTTTGTTCTGCGCCTTGGGAGTCAGGAAATGCATGCCTCACAGCCATGGATCACAGGGTTGCGTGTCCTATCACAGAACAGTCCTCTCTCGCCACTTCAAGGAGCCAGCTATCGCCGCCTCCAGCTCGTTCACAGAAGGCGCTTCCGTCTTCGGAGGGCGCAGCAACCTGACCACAGCGGTAAAGAACATCTTTGACATGTATAACCCGGATATCATTGCGGTTCACACCACCTGCCTGTCTGAGACAATAGGGGACGACTTGAACAGCTATATCGCGGACCTGAAGATCCCGGAAGGCAAAAAGGTGGTCCACTGCAATACCCCCAGCTACGCCGGAAGCCATATCATGGGATTTTCCAACATGATGACAGGATTCATGAGCTACCTGACAAAGAAAACCGGCGCTTCAAACGGAAAGACCGCCATATTCCCTGGCTGGGCAAACCCCGGGGACATCCGCCAGCTCAAGAAGATATGCTCCCTTATGAATGTCCCGATCATCATGTTTCCGGATCACACCGGAGTGATGGACGCTCCCATGACTGGCAAGTACGAGTTCTATCCTGAAGGTGGAACCACCATACCTGAGATAGCCTCCCTTGGAGACTGCAAAGGTGTTGTGGCGCTGGGCGAGATAGCAAGCCTGGCCCCCGCCGAGATGATGAAGAAAAAATGGGAAGTCCCATTTGTCATGCTTCCCCAGCCAATAGGAGTCTCTTTCACCGATCAATTTGTCATGGCCCTTCGCCTTGTCTCAAAGACTGAAGTCCCGTGGGAGCTTGAAGAGCAGAGAGGCCAGCTGGTTGACCTCATGATCGACGCCCATCAGTGGGTTTACGGAAAGAAAGTCGCCATCTTCGGAGATCCGGATACAGTAGAGGGGCTCACCTCCTTGGCGCTTGAGATGGGGCTCGTCCCAAAGTACGTGATCACAGGCACCCCGAAAGAAGAGTTCACGAAAAAGATCAATAGGCTCTTTTCAAAGTACAGCGTTACTGATTGCAAGGCCAAAGCCAACTCAGACCTGTTTGAGCTTCACCAGTGGATCAAGAATGAGCCAGTGGATCTCCTGATCGGCACCACCTACGGCAAGCAGATAGCAAAGGCAGAGGACATTCCGTTTGTTAGGGCGGGATTCCCGGTCCTGGATAGGTACGGCGGCCCGCTTATGCCCATATTCGGCTATGAAGGCGGAATCCGCATGGCCGAGAAGATCATTGGCGCTTTGATGGATAGGGAAGACAGAGATTGCGCGGATGAGGATCTTGAGATCGTGATGTAGGGATGATTGAGTGAAACTGCCAGGTTAACTAAGCAACTGCCGGGTTGCGAAAGGCAGTAATAAAGAAGACAACGTTTCTAGGACAGAGAGGCAAGATTTGCTTTTTATCTTTAAAGGCTGGGGTTTTTGGTTTTGATCTAAAACAAAAATCAAAAACAAAAAATCCTTTTCTGATTCGACGCCATGCGTCTTTCATAAAGCGTTGCCTAGGCGCTAACGCGCCTAGGCAACGCAATAAAAAAACCAAATCGAGGTGAGACAGTGGACGCAATACTGGAAGATCGCAAGAGCCAAGTCAAGCGCTCAGGCGAAGGGTCTGGCATATGCTGCGAGCGGGAGTCGGTTTCGGGGGCGGTAAGCCAAAGAGCCTGCGTCTACTGCGGCGCCAGGGTTGTGCTAAACCCTATAACAGACGCCTGCCACATTGTCCATGGGCCTATCGGATGCGCGTCCTATACTTGGGATATACGAGGAAGCCTCTCAAGCGGAGATGAAACCTATAGGAATTCCTACTCCACTGACCTGAGGGAAAAGGACATAGTGTTCGGAGGAGCGATAAAGCTTGAAAAAGCGATAGATGAGCTGATGGAGCTGAAATCCCCTCGCCTTGTCTTTGTATATGCCACATGCATTGTTGGAGTCATAGGTGATGATGTCGAGGCGGTTTGCCGCCAAGCCCAGCGAAAATGGGGAGTCAGGGTTATCCCTGTAAAAGCGCCAGGGTTTTCTGGAACCAAGACGCAAGGCTACAAGCTGGCCTGTGACGCGATAATGGACTATATCACCCCCTTTGCCGGAGGAAAGAAGGAGTTCGGGGTCAATATCCTGGGCGACTACAACTTGGCTGGAGAGCTCTGGATCATGAAGGAGTACCTGAAAGAGATTGGGGTGCCTGTCATGACAGGGATCACAGGGGATTCGTCCTCGCAGTCCCTGGAACTTGCCCCAAGAGCGATCCTGAACGTAGTGCAGTGCGCGGGATCCGCCGCGTACTTGGCTGAACGAATGGAACAAGAGATGGGAATCCCTTATGTCAAGGCCAGCTTCTTTGGGATTGCCGACACAACAGCTTCACTCTATAGGATCGCCGACGCGGTCAAAAGTTCTCAGGCAAGGGCCAAGGCCGAGGTCTTCTGCAAAGCGCAGAAAGCGAAGGTCTTGCCGCTTGTCGAAAAGAGAAAGCCCCGCTTTGAAGGGAAAAGAGCCGCCATCTTTGTTGGCGGAGGATTTAAGGCAATATCCCTTATCCGCCAATTTGACGAGCTTGGCATGAAGTGCGTCCTGGTTGGCACCCAAACAGGAAAGAAAGACGAGTATGAGATAATGTCAAGCCTCCTGGATGAAGACGCGGTTTTGCTGGATGACGCGAACCCGGCCGAGCTTGAGCGGTTTCTGGTCGAAAAAGGCGCTGACGTCCTTGTTGGCGGAGTAAAGGAAAGACCATTGGCCTACAAGCTGGGCGTGGCGTTCATGGATCACAACCATGAAAGGAAGCACGCGCTGGCGGGGTTTGAGGGAATCAGAAATTTTGTTGAGGAGCTTAACCTGTCCATGAATTCACCAGTATGGAAGCATTTATAACGCTGGCTTGAGACTCGCGGGTTTTTACACCGCAAGGGCAAGAGCTTGCGATTGTCAAGCCAGCCGTATGTTTGCGCGCCTCGCTTTGCCAAGAAAGGCGGGGCGCAGCGGCGTTAGCTGGTTATACTTATGAGGATTGCGTTACGGCCCGGGGATTCAAACGGGCAACGGCAAACAAGTTTTATTTATTTATTTATTTATTTATTAAAAAAGAACCTGCTTGACGCCATGAATCCAAGGCTTTTAAAATAAAAAAATAAAAAAAATAAATTAAAAAATAAAAAAACAGGAGTGGTGTTATGGGCCTTGTCGACGCAAGCGCGAATCCTTGCATGATGTGCATGCCTATGGGAGCGGCCACAGCACTCTCCGGCCTGCGCGGATGCATGGCTATTCTTCACGGATCCCAAGGATGCGCGACTTATATAAGAAGACA
>JAISWZ010000178.1 GCA_031270945.1 Clostridiales bacterium
GTCTCCGCGTCTTGCCAATCCTTGTATATGCACTTGTCTAAAATATCGGTAAGCTCACATACAATCCGGCCATGCCTCTTCCTGCGTTCGTCCTTTATCACTTCTTTTGCAACATCAATAAACATCTCTTTGTTATCTGACAGGAAGCTATCGACAAGCTCCAGCACCAATTCAGGCCGCACCATGATTCATCACGCCTCGCGCAACAAGCATTTGCCAGAAAAGAAGATCTCTAAATTTTAGAAACGGGTGAAAGCATCAATTCATTCCCTTTGCCTTACAATCTCACAATCTTACAATCTATTCCATTCATTCTTATACTTCTCTGTCTTTTCAGGATCCAGCGTCAAAGCGATAAACGCGCATGCCTTCAAAATGCAAGCATCCTGCTTTGCGTAAATGCTCAGCCTTTTCAGCAGCAGCTCTTTCTCCTGCAACTTTATTCCCTTATCCAATACATACGGCTCGCCTAAGATGTCGCCTTGAAGCTTTATGTAGAACCCTCGATCATCCCTTGCCACATAAGGATCCCAGTTGGCAACAAACGAACTCGGCAATCCGAGCCTCTTGACAGCCAAACGCACGTCCCTGTCTGACCCTACCGCTATGTCAAATACATTGGTGGATATGGCATAGCCGTAAAAGTTGACTGCTGTCAATCCAGTCACCCTGTAGTCCAGATCGCCAAAGAGTCTATGGATGTTAATCATTGTCGATTCAACCGTGTCAGACAAGCACTTTAGTCTCATATTAAAGGCTATACCATCCTTTGCTTATTCAAGGCTTAACATTAGGGCTCCATTGCCAGACCATCAAATATCGCGCTCGAATCATCTATTCCAGATCCTGTATTTTCGCGCGTTCCGCTAACCCTCCGAATCGTATTGGGTGCGACGCAGTGAAACCAACTCTTTTTGATGAGTAAAGGCTTGCTCGACATCTTCTTTAGTGTACATTTTCCTGCCTTCAATCAGCAATTTTTTAGCAACTTCTACAGCTATTCTTTCCACGTCGTTATGCGTGAAGTCAGACATTTCTGGCAAAAAAACATCAAAAGCGTTTTCAGCTCCTGCAAAGCGCCTAATATTAAGCCTGAACAAATATTTCCGATCCGCGTCGCTAGGCATATCAAACTTCAACGTAGTGTCAAATCGCCGCCAAATAGCATAATCAAGGGATTGCTCAAAGTTAGTCGCCGCGATGATTATTGAGCGAGAATTAAAATTGTCAATTTGCTGCAAAAAAGCATTAACCACGCGCTTAATTTCGCCATGCTCATATTGGTCATTGCGGCTTCTAGCGATTGCGTCAAATTCATCAAACAAAATGACAAATCTGTCATTGCTGGCGTAGTCAAACACCTTCCTAATGTTTCCTGATGTTTCTCCTAAATACGAAGAAACAATAGCGTCAAATCTTACATACAAGAGAGGCACTTCTATTTCAGTAGCAATTGCTTGAGCGGTAAATGTTTTTCCACACCCTGGAGGGCCATAGAATAGCGCTGTCCTAATAGGATCCACTCCATTGTTCTTAAGCAAATCCCATTTATGAAACTCACGGATTATTTGCTCAATCTTGACTTTATTCACAGGTGATAGCACAACATGAGAAAGCGGTTTATCCGGATAAATTATTTGAAACAGCAATGGTTGAACCTTGGAATTTCCTGGAGAGGCCATGAGGGTAGCCATATCTTTCGAAGGAAATTGAGCGCCCCTATTGATAATGGATTGCATCTCATCAGCTAGCGCATGATGGTTTTTTTTGCGCTCATCTCCTATGACCTCATTAGCTGCTCGAATGAACCCTTCTTTATCGTTAGATTTAAAGCTGCTTAAGAGTTTCTTTACTAAATCAGCTTGTACCATATCTCTCATTTCTCCTAAAAAGCAATACATGCTAAGAGCATATCCCCAAATTTTAACAGCTTGGCAAAGCCACTCGTTGACATATCGCAATGCCTTTTGATGAGTTTGGTATACGCCCTTGTTGATCGGCTCCGATAAGCTAGCAATCCAGGGCGCTCTGAGGTTCGCGAAAATACTCGCTTATATTAATCCGCCTAGAATAACGGGTTTTCCGCAATGAGACCAGCTCTTTCTGGCAATAAAACGCCTTTTCCACATCTTCTTTTGTATAAACGATTCTGCCCTCAAGAATGCATGCCTTGATTACTCCAAGAGCAACCTTTTCAACATCTGCATGAGAAAACTCATTCATTTGGGGCAAAAACTCATTTATCAAACCGCTTTCCCCATAGAAATTCAGCATTCTCAACTCAAACAGCTGCTTGCGCTCGGTTTCATTAGGCATGTCAAACCTAAATATGCCATCAAAGCGTCTCCACATGGCAGAATCAAGGCATTGCTCGCAATTTGTCGCAGCTACGATAACGGAATGTCCTCGGAACGTGTCAATCTGTTGCAATAATGAATTTACCACCTCCTTGACTTCCGCATTTTCACGCAGATCCCCTCGGCTTCTTGCAATAGCGTCAAACTCGTCAAAAAGGATAACATATCTGCTTTCTTTTGCAAAGTCAAGCATTCTTTTGATGCTCATTGAAGACGATTCGGCAAGACAGGCTGATACGATGGCGTCATAGCGCACCTGCATGAGCGGCACCGCTAGCTCAGAGGCCAACGCTTTGGCAGTCGAGGTTTTTCCGCAACCAGGAGGCCCAAAGAACAGCACTTTTTTCTTAGGGTAATAGTAGCTTCTATCAAGCAGGATCCAATTTTTGATTTCAAGGATCAGTTGCTTGACCTTGAATCTGTTCTCTGGAGAAAGAATAACCTCTGAAAGCGTTTTGTCTGGACGCGTGATATTGAACAACTCGCCCTCTAAGCTATCTGTTGCTTTGGTTTCTAATAGATCAGCCATTTTTCTCTTCATCTCAATTCGCGTGCTAAAACATCCGTAACTGCATGCTCGCTGGCATAATGATTAGGCATTCCAAAGCGTTGCAAATCATTTAATTGCCTCTCGAAAAAATCCTCTTAAAGAACGACTTAAATCCGCTCTCTTCCTGCACCGGCTTTCCTGTGGCAGGATCCAATCCCAAATATTTAGCTATCGCCTGAATGTCCTCGATATCCTTCTGCCTGGGAGGCCCGCTAATAAAATTGACATGAACATTGGCTTTCATCTTCGCTATGTCCAGGAAAGGCACAATGATCAGCTTCACTCCGCCGTCCCAATATTCCTCGGCATTCACGGTATCGTAATTGTACTTCCCGATCTCATAGCACAGATCCAAGTGAAAATTCAGCCATTTGTCCTGATCCGAATCCAGCCTTATGGAGCCAATGAAACTGGCGGATGTTTTTTCGCCATTACCATAGATCGTTTCAGCCAATAGCTTTTCCTCGCAAAATCCGCAGGACATCAAAGCGTTAATAAATCTGTCTACGTTATATATCGACGCTTCAACAAAAATATCCAGATCTTCTGTCTCTCTCTTTTCATCAATCAGGCTCACAACCACGCCGCCGAAGAGCTTGTACTTAACACCATTGTCATTCAAGCCTTTTACTATGTCATCCCGAAACTGCCTGTAGCCGTCCTTCAATTAAAACACGACCTCATTTCCCTTGAACCGTCTTTCAAGCGCCTTAATGCCAGTAGAAACCAGGGTAGTGACAGGTTTGTCCCGGGTATTCATCAAGCGAATCTTTATCTCAGGGCTGTAGCAATTCCTAAGCCATTTCAGTTTGTAGGGATCATTGTCAAATCTAGGGAGTTCACTTTCTAGATCGTATTCCAGCAAGTCATGATACCCCGGCTCGTCTCGGTTAAACACAATCTGCACCTGCCTTGCTTGTTGGGAAGAGCTCTTTGCGCATTAGGCGCTTGCGCCCCATGTCCTACGCTTCCGGCTCACGCCCTGCGCCTTGCGTTCTATAGCTTATAGCTCGCCATCAAGCAACATTGTGTGCCACCTCTATTATATCACAATGTTCCAGCTTTGCAAGTTCTCGAAAATAGCTCAAGCTTGGTTTGCTGTTCTGCCATAAAAGCCCTATTAGTGCCGATAAATCAAGTCTTTTTGAAACAAGGCGAGTCTTTTTCTTAAATCTCGCCCGAATCAAAGCCCTTCGCGCTTTCACAGGCGCTGGCGCAGAATCATTTTATTTGACAATTCTTTTCTAAGGTGTTATGATGACTACAAGAATTCGACACGGACGAATCATCGTCCGACTTATTTTAGGAGGATATGACAAAAGATGTATTCTGAAGA
>JAISWZ010000210.1 GCA_031270945.1 Clostridiales bacterium
ATATTTAGAAATCCCGATATTCCGGCGTTTTTAGAATTTCCCGATGATAAGTAAGCGCAATCAAACAATCATTTTGATATTTGAAACATTAGCGTGTCATCGTAAATATTTGCTCCAACTATGCAATACAATCGTTTTAATTAATTCATTTAAAGTCAGCCAAAAGGGGGTAGATAATTACGACACAAACCACTAGGTAAACAAAATTTTCTGCCAATCGACCATTGAAAGAAGAAGGCGAAATAGGTCTGAACGCGTTTATGGCATTTAAAAACCCGAGATCATGGGCGAAAATTCTAAAGTTGGTATAAGAAAAAGCGTTAAGCTTAAGCTTGTCTGTGACAGGAAGCAAAAGGATTAATCTTGAGCTGTATAGCCAATCCAGAATATCCATGACGTCGTTTGTAAATATCTCGCCTTCGCCTTCAATTGATTTCTCGAAGTCTTTGATAGTTAGCGCGTTTTGGCTTCCATTGCAAAGGTATTCGAATATATAGCCTAACGCTTTTTGGCAAGTAGCTTCACTGAATTGGGTTAGCAGCGTCTTGTCCTCTTTTAAGCATCCAAAAATTTCTTTGTATGTAAGATTGACAGCATTATTAAGCGCTTCTAAAGTCTTAGAAATATTATCACGATTCTGCAAATGGTTCAACAATACTCCAGGATACCCGCCTATTCTCAAGTAAACTTTATATGCTTCTTCAACCTGTTTGTAAACAAGATAATCGCGCCCTTCTTTTCCTTCTTTTCCTTCTTTTCCTTCTTTGAAATCAAAAAAGTCAAAGCTGTTTATTTTTGAGTATTCATCGTACAAGCCTAAGGCGTTTAGATATTCCCGGTAAGACAAAGTGAACAATTCTCTGGGAGAAGCGTCTCCAACTGGAGTGTTAAAGATCTTGTTGTTGAATATCACGCCTAGATAGCTGCAAGTAACGGCTAAATGAGAAGCTAGCCCACGATTCATGAACCTGATGCAGTTGTAGATTTTTGGCGACTCTTGAATTTCCTCTATAATCATTAGGGTGGTTGGATCATCTTTGTATAGCGGGTCGAGTTCCGAAAAAATGTTTCGATAGTTTGTGCCGTCGCTTTCATTAAGGGAATGGCGAGTGCAATATTTGTCGAAAAGGCCTTCAACGTATTGCAATGTAGAGTTGTCCTTCAAATCAATCACGTAGTGGTGCTGGTATTCTTCCCTTCCTAATTTGTCGACCAAGTAGGACTTTCCCGCCAGTCTGGGGCCTCTCAAGTACAAGGCTGTCTGGTTGGCTTGGTTTTTGCTCCATCTTAAAACAGCGCTGTAAAGTTCTCTGTCTAGATACATGATACGCACCTCATGTCAGCCATGCTTGCGGTATGATTTAGATTTTCTTTTCGTTAGCAGGAGCGGCCCGGCTGGCTTCTGTCGCTCTGAGCTTTTGACTCATCGCAACTCTATTATATTCTCTTTTCAAAAAAGGTCAATGCTTAGTACATATCCCCAAATTCTGAGCGTTTGCCCAAGGGCAAATCGCCAAAGTCCTGGCGAATGCTTCAACGCCTTGATGCGGCAGTTCGGATCATAAAAGAAGAAATTTTCGTCCCTCCTTTGAGGGCTTGCGCTGCTTGCTAGAGCGCAGCCAACAGGTTAAATGTCGAAATAATGAGCAATATGGGCAAAACGCGGCGAATAAGCATGCAAATGATCGAAAATAAGAATAATCACTCGAAATATGCTTGCATGAATGTACGAAAAGCTGTATACTAGAACGTGCAAGAATTGGGAGCGCATTGACGCTGCTCGCGAATGATCCTTAGTCTCAGAGTCTATGAATCGGCAAGTCGGCAGGTCGGCAAGTCGCAGTAAAATGTCGAGTTTTATTTCTAACCGGGCAGCTATGCTGACGAGCGGAAAGCTGTTTATCGTTGGCGAAAGCGGGCCCGCCTGGCTAAAGGCGGGCAACGATAAAACAATTCCACTTTTGAGCGCTCGCCAGTTGCACACGCTTTGGCATTTTTTGAATGCGATATTCAAAAGAGCCGAATGTCGAAGCGATTGCCTCGAACAAAAGAGAGGAGCTTTAAATGCAAAACGGCAAAAAAGGTCTTTCGCTGCGGGGAGTTTATAGATTCGAAGAACCTGAAGGGCAATGAGTTGGCAGCGTTGACAGATGACGGCAACGATGGCACTTGCGGAACGTTGTTAAACAGATCGAGCGGCATAGCAGACATTTCAGGATCGCCCAGGATGTTGGCAACGGCTTGGGTTCCGCTTTCTTTTGGGTTCCGCTTTTTAGGCACCCCAGAATCACGACACTCTTAGAGCATATCCCAAAATTCCGAAATGGCGCCGGAAAAATCCTGGCGAATGCTTCAACTAGTTTGCTCGGGCTTCTGCGAGCAAACACCCGGACTTTTCCGGCACCTCGGATATAATTTTGGGATATGCTCTTAATTCAAACTATAATTCACGAGCGGGAGGCTCTCAAATGAGAATCGGCAAAATTGCTTTTGCACTATGCATATTGTTCGCGCTAATAATCGAGATGGCTCCGACACCAGGATTGAGCCAAAAACCTGATGTACAGATTCATGTTCGCGATAGCAAAATTTTTCTGATAGATTTCGGATTGGGCAAAAGTGTTTTATTCGCCGAGAGAGCTGGTGCTACCGGCAATGCGATGGTCTATCATGGGAGAAACTATGAAGACGTAGTTATCAATAGCAATGACATCGGAGATTGCATCATCATAAGCACGTCCACGCCGATAGATGCAGAAGTTTTAATGGATGGCATGTTCGCGGCTGCTAAAACAACTGGAGCAATGATCTTTAATGCTTTAGAAGGAAAAACAGGATCGTATGGGGATAGCGATGATTATTGCCTTATGCTAACTATGGACAAAAGTCCGTTGCCGAAATGGGATATATTCGAAGTGCGTGGGACAAACAATAAAAACGTGCTGCTTGAGCTGACAGAAGATGGCTATCTCCTGGAAGGGGAATATGGCTTGCAGGAGATAAGAATAAAGGGCAAAAAGGGCGGAAAAATCCGTGATGCATGCTTTAGCACAGACAAGCAAAGGATGATGATTGATCAGCAAGACGGCAAGCTGGCCGCATGGATAGACAACGATAATGACGGTACTTACGAAACGCCGCTTGAGAGTTTTCCTGCCCCAAAGCCTGGCCTGTTCGACTTCTTGAAACAGTTGTTTGAGAGCGTAGCGAAAGTATCAAAGGATGTATATGAGATTTTGACTTATTGGGCGCCAGCGGTATGGGATCTTTTATCTTTGCCCCTATTTGCATTGTGTTCGTAAACTTGTCGGACTTCCAGGACGCAAGGCGCTTTGCCTTGCGTCCTGGAAGCGGCAGCATCCCGAAATCCATAAAGGCGCACAATTAATTTTGACACGCGTGTCAACTAATTTACTTGCGGCAGCCTTCCCGGCTTGCAAGGCGTGCGCCTTGCGTCCGGGAAGCATGTCATTCCATGTCTAGCGGAATCTTTTTCGTTGGCGCCGGGAACTCCTTGTTTACGATATCCCAATCGTCCTCGTCAATCTCTATGTCGTAAGCTTTGGCGTTGGCGGCGGAGTGGAAGGAGCGGCTTGCCTTGGGAATAGCCGCGACATTTTGGTGCTTCAGTATAAAGGCCAGCATCAGCTGGGACACTGTTATGTCGTACTTCTCGCAAATCCCCAAGATCTTTTTGTTGTGCGTGATGTTGGAGCGGGCAGCCATATTGGTGCCGCCCAATGGGCAATACGCCATGGCGATTACGCCTTCATACCGCATGGATGGAAGCAGGTTGAACTCGACCCCCCTGGATCCCAGGTGGTAAAGGACCTGGTTGACTGCGCAATTCTTTCCGCCAGGAAGCCGCCAGATCTCCTCCATGTCGTTAAGGTCGAAGTTGGAGACGCCCCAATGCTTGATCTTTTGGCGCCTCACAAGCTCTTCCATGCACTCTATGGTCTCTTTCAAAGGGATCCTGCCCCGCCAGTGAAGCAGGTACAGATCAAGGCAATCGACGCCAAGCCGCTGCAGGGAGTTGTTGCAGGAGACAAAGATATTGGCTCTTCCTGCGTTGTAGGGGTACACCTTCGAAACGAGGTAGACATCATCCCTGTTGACGCCAGCTATGGCCTTTCCTATCAGCTTCTCCGACTTGCCGTCCCCATACATCTCAGCCGTGTCAATCATAGCCATCCCGTAAGACAAACCTGTTCTAAGGGCTTCAATCTCGTTGGCCTCATTTGCGGGATCTTCTCCCATCCGCCAAGTGCCCTGTCCGAGCGCCGGCATCTTTAGCCGGGTTTTGCTGATTATTTTCATGCTCTTATCGCTTCCTTGCCTCCCATGTACATGCGCAGAGCCTGCGGGATCCTGATTGAGCCGTCCTCGTTCAGGTTGTTCTCAACAAAGGCTATTAGCATGCGCGGAGGCGCCACCACTGTATTGTTTAAGGTATGGGCGAAATAGTTGCCCTTCTCGCCCCTGATTCTTATTCCTAGCCTTCTTGCCTGGGCGTCTCCCAAGTTGGAGCAGGAGCCTACCTCAAAGTACTTCTTCTGCCTTGGCGACCACGCCTCAACATCAATGCTCTTCACTTTGAGATCAGCCAGGTCTCCTGAGCAGCACTCAAGGGTCCTGACAGGTATGTCCAGAGTCCTGAAGAAGTCTACCGTATGGTTGTAGAGCTTCACAAACCAGCCCTCGCTGTCTGACGGCTGGCAGACCACTATCATTTCCTGCTTCTCGAACTGGTGGATCCGGTATACCCCTCGCTCCTCTATGCCATGCGCCCCTACCTCCTTGCGGAAACATGGGGAATAGCTGGTCAAAGCCTGGGGCAGCTGCGCCGGATCAATCAGGTTGTCAATGAACTTCCCGATCATGCTGTGCTCGCTTGTCCCAATGAGGTAGAGATCCTCCCCTTCGATCTTGTACATCATGTTTTCCATCTCGGCGAAGCTCATGACGCCTGTCACAACGTTGCTTCTTATCATGTAGGGCGGGATGCAGTAGGTGAACCCGCGATCTATCATGAAGTCCCTGGCGTATGAGAGTATCCCCGAGTGAAGCCTGGCTATGTCCCCTTTCAGGTAGTAGAAGCCGTTGCCTGAGGTGCTCCTGGCCGAATCCAGATCAATTCCGTTGAGCTTCTCCATGATGTCCACGTGGTATGGCACATTGAATTCTGGAACGAATGGCAAGCCAAACTTTTCTACCTCAACGTTTTCGCTGTCATCCTTGCCTATCGGCACGGAGTCGGCTATGATGTTCGGTATCACAAGCAAAATCTTCTTGAGCTCCGCCGCAAGCTCTTCTTCTGAAACCTTAAGGCTCTCAAGCTTTTGCCCAAGACCTGCCACCTGCGCCTTTGCCTCTTCAGCCTCAGCCTTTTGCCCCTTGGCCAAAAGCCCGCCTATTGTCTTGCTTGCCACGTTTCTCTGGTTGCGGAGCTTGTCCGCCTCGCCTTTTGCCTCCCTGAGCTTCTTGTCCAAATCTATGGCCTGATCTACCAGCGGGAGCTTGCCTTCCTGAAACTTCTTCTTCAGGTTTTCTCTTATCAGATCTGGATTGGTTCGGAATAGGTTGATGTCAAGCATAAAAAATCCTCCTGTTGTCTGGCAAGCTTTGCCGTGCGTCAGCGCTGCGCAGCGAAAACAAAACCTGGTTTTCGCTCGCGTTTATAGAGCGCGTATCCAAAAATTCCATAAGGGCTTTGAAAAGTCCGAGGACTTTTCAAAGCCCTTAGATTAATTTTGGGATACGCTCATATTATACAACAAAACAGCCATTTGTCCAACTCTTTTAGCGGGGGCGTCCTGCCCTCAGCCACAGCGCATATGTGCCGCCGGAAAAGTCCGGCGCTCTTGCGAAAATTGGAAGACGCGCATATTGTCTAAGATTTTACTCGAAATATCGAAGCCTGTCAACAAGCGCCGACAAGGCCAGCCAAAACCTAAAAAAGGCCTTGCGCAAAGCGCAAGGCCTTAAAAGCATAGAGAGGCAAGCCGCCGCATTATAGGCAAGGCCAGCGCCTCCTGCTGAAAAATTTTTAAGTTCTTATAGGCCGGATCCCGTTTTTAGCGAACAACGCATCATCCGGTTATGACGTTGCGCCGCAACAAAGAGCATTTTTCAAGCTATTTTCTATCCCTATTTCTATTTGCTGTTTATATACGGCAGCACCGCTGAGGCTAGGCTGCTGATGGTCAAAGTTTGAAGAACGATCTTTCCAGGGCCTGTCACTTTGGTGTTGAAAAGTCCCTCGCCTCCAAAGAGCACATTCTTGACGCCTTTCACAGTCGCGATTTCGATGGTGCAAGTTTCGTCAATCAAAGCCAAGGAGCCAGTGTCAACGATCAAGCTTTGGTTCGCTTGCAAAGTGTACTCTACCGCTGAGCCGTCAATCTCCAGAAAGACAGTGCCGTTGCCGGAGAGCTTTTGCATAATGAAGCCCTCTCCGCCCGCTAGGCCAGCCGAGAACCTCTTCTGGAAAAAGAGGGATATTTCAACGCCGAGCTCTGACGCCAAAAACGCTCTCTTTTGGCATACGATTGATCTTCCGTTAGACAGCTCTACAGCGCGAATAGATCCAGGGAAGGTAGATCCGAAGGCGATCATGCCCTCGCCGCCCTCTGCGGTGTAGACGTTCTGGAAAATGGACTCGCCCGACAGCATGCGGCCAAACGCCTTGCCAATTCCGCCTCCGGCGTTGGTTTCCATCTTCATGTTCGGTGTCATCCACACCATGGATCCGCTTTCGTTCTTCATCGATTCCCCGGCCTTCAACTCTACTTGCACCACGGGCATCGGTTCTCCAATAATCGAGTACTTCATGTAAGCCTCCTTTACAAATGAGGGAATCTTCCCTCAAGCCGATGGTTGCTTACGAGCGGAAACGAGTTCATGCATGTCCCAAAAGTGTTGCCTTCGCAAGCTTTTGCGGCGGGCTTGAATTGCTGTTATATGCAGACGTTTTCGCTTGCAGTTGTATCCATATCCCTGCGCGCGACTGGCGCTTGACAGCTTTGCCCGGCCTTGAAGCCTTGCTTGCGGATTATAGACTTTTCTCCCGCAAGGCAAGCGAACTGCATGACCTGGAAAAACTCAGCGCCTTTTTCGGATTTATGGGATATGTTTTTATTATATCACAATAAAAGGATTTAAAACAAATAAAAGTTGGGCAAAGGGCTGCAAAGCGTTGCTATGCAGCGCTCCAGGGGGCGAAAAAGAGCCTTGCGCTTTGCGCAAGGCTCTTTGAAGTCTATTGATTCGGCACTGGATACATCAAATCGGCAATCTTACCTCATAATCGGCGCTTTGCGCCTCATTATCGGCATTGCATGCCTCATTATCGGAACTGCGTCCCTCAAAATCGGCGTTGCACACCTCATTATCGGCACTGTGTGCCTCATAATCAGCGCCATGCGCCTTGAAAGCATACATAAAATCACTCTTAGTGCAGCACTGAGAACAGCAAATCGCCGTAAGACGGGTAAGGCCAGCGATCCTTGCTAACAAGGGTTTCCATCTCGTCTACAACAAGCCTAAGTTCTGACATGTTGTTGAATACTGTGTAACGGTAGAAGGTAGCCAAAGCCAGCGCGCCTTCCACGCTCTTGGCGTTAAGGAGAGACGCTTCAAGGGCGTCGAGCTTCAGGCTGGCGGAGGCTGTCAAGTCGGAAAGCTTTGTGAGCAGGGTGTCCTCCAATTTGACGTTGTACTTGCCGCCCTTCTTGTCAATGAGATTGGCGAGTTCCCTCTCGTACGCGATAACAGCAGGGAACACTTCCTGCCTAACCATGTCAACCATGGTCAAAGCTTCGATGTGGACGGTCTTGCAGTAGTTCTCAAGCATGATCTCGTACCTGGAGTGGATTTCTTCTTCTGCCAGGACTTTGTGCTTGGTGAGAACCGCTATGCTCTCTGGAGTTACCAAGGACGGAAGGGACTCGATTGTGGTCTTGAGGTTTGAAAGCCCGCGAGCTTCCGCCTCTGTTACCCAGTCCTCAGCATAGTTGTTGCCATTGAAGATGATTCTCTTGTGAGCGGTGATTGTCTCTTTAAGGAGAACGAAGAGATCATCATGGAAGTTTGTGGATGGCTCAAGCTTGTCGGCGAACTCTGAAAGGATTTCGGCGACGATGGTGTTAAGGATCGTGTTAGGCTCCGCGATAGAGCTGGATGAGCCAACCATGCGGAACTCAAACTTGTTCCCTGTGAAGGCGAACGGAGACGTCCTGTTCCTGTCAGTGGTGTCTTTAGGAAAGTGCGGGAGAACCTTGGGCCCGATCTCCATCTGGGTTTTTTCCTTCCCGTGATAGATCTCGCCTTTCTCTACCGCGTCAAGAATGTCTTGCAGCTCTTCTCCAACAAAGATGGACACGATTGCCGGAGGCGCCTCGTTTGCGCCAAGCCTGTGGTCGTTTCCAGCGCTGGCGACTGTTACGCGAAGGAGATCCTGGTATACGTCAACCGCCTTGATTATGGCCGCCAAGAACAGCATGAACTGATCGCTGGGGTTGTCGCCTGGATCGAGCAGGTTTGCGCCCTTGTCAGTAGCCAATGACCAGTTGTTGTGCTTGCCGCTTCCGTTGACGCCAGCAAATGGCTTTTCGTGAAGCAGACAGGCCAAGCCGTGCTTTCCTGCTATGCTCTTCATAAGCTCCATGACCAGCTGGTTGTGGTCAGTGCCTACGTTTGTTGTCTCAAATATTGGCGCCATTTCGTGCTGGGCCGGAGCGACCTCGTTGTGCTTGGTCTTTGCCGGTATTCCAAGCTTCCAAAGCTCGGTGTCAAGGTCTTTCATGAAGCTGGACACTTTGCTCTTGATTGAGACGAAATAGTGATCCTCAAGCTCCTGGCCCTTTGGAGGCCTTGAGCCTATCAATGTGCGGCCAGTGTAAACCAGGTCTGGGCGCTTCAAGAAGGATTCCTTGCTGATCAAGAAGTACTCTTGCTCTGGGCCAACTGTCGTGTTGACGCGCTTGGTTGTCTTGTCTCCGAAGAGCCTGAGGATCCTGAGCGCCTGAATGCTAAGTGCATCCATGGAGCGGAGGAGCGGGGTCTTCTTGTCAAGAGCCTGGCCGCCGTAGGAGCAGAACGCGGTTGGGATGCAAAGCGAGTCATCTTTCAAGAAAGCGTAGCTTGTTGGATCCCAAGCTGTGTATCCGCGAGCCTCGAAAGTGGCGCGAAGGCCGCCCGAAGGGAAGCTGGATGCGTCTGGCTCGCCGCGCACAAGCTCCTTGCCTGAGAACTCCATGATTACCTTGGAGCCGTCCGGCGAAATGAAGCTGTCGTGCTTCTCGGCGGTAATGCCAGTCATAGGCTGGAACCAGTGCGTGAAATGGGTGGCCCCTTTCTCCACGGCCCAATCTTTCATGACGCTGGCCACTACGTTCGCAACGTCCAGATCCAGGTGAGTTCCTTGGGAAATGGTCTTCTTCAGGGCGCGGTAGGTGTCCTTGGGCAGCCTAGCCTGCATCACTGTGTCATTGAACACCAAACTGCCATACAGCTCGGGTACGCTCTTCATATACATCCTCCTTGTTTTCCGCTCGCGCTGGCATGGCCGAAAAGAGGCCGCTCAAGAGGCCGCCTTTCGGCAGGTCTAAATTTTTTTTTGAAAGCCAGATTTATTATGCCGACGAGCTATCGATTCTATTTAAATCATTAGTGCGAATCCCAAAATGCTATACTTGGGATATCCTCATGGCATATTATACCAGCAAACAGCCTGAGTGAAAAGAGTGAGTGCTGCTCGCTGGGCATTGCGAAAACCTTGAGATTTATACAAAAAGGCGCCGCGATCCTATGCGGATCGCAGCGCCTTTGCTGCAACAGGATAAGTATAGCACGAATTGAGCTAGGTTACAAGACGAAATAAAATTTTATTGTTAGAAAAATTGGGCGAGATCCGATGTTTCTTAGTGCAGTTTTTCTTGATTACGCGGGCGCGTTTTTCTTGATATTACGCTGGCGCGTTTTTCTGCATCGCGCGCACAATGCAAGAGAGCGTGAAGTTTATCACGAAATAGATCAAGGCTACAAAGAGGAAAACCGTGAAAACATGGGCGCTTGAGACGGTTACGCTCTGCGACAGAGAGCTCAGCGCTATCTTTGAGCGGTAAAACAATTCCGTTATAGCCACTTGCCCTAGGAACGACGTGTCTTTTATCGTAGTTACGATCTGGCTCATAAGGGACGGCACAATCTTTTGAAAGCACTGCGGCAGTATTATGTAGCGCAGCATGCCGACAAAGGTAAAGCCTTGCGAATAGCCGGCCTCAAATTGGCCTTTGGGTATGGCGTTAAGCCCGCCCCTCACTATCTCTGCTATAACAGAGGAGGTGTAGAGCGTGAGCGCCAAGGATCCCCTAAGCAAGGGCGTTCCGCCTCTGAGCGTGAAGACGCACACCAGTATCCAAAGAAGCAATGGAGTGTTCCTGAAAATCTCGATGTAGATGCCGGCGAGCTTTCCCAGAACCAGCTTCTCGTAGTTTCTGAGTATGGCCAGAACGCTTCCAAAGATTACGCTTATCCCAACAACGGCTACGGCTATCTCAAGGGTTGTGAGAATGCCAAACAGAAAGTACCTGATGTTTGGACCTGTGAAGATGTCAGAGAATACGCTCAGCATTCCACCACCTCCTCGACTACGGCCAGCTCGGCAGTGGTTTGAACCAAATCCCGGCTCTTGAGCTTCTCCTCATATTTCCTGGCGAAAGAGGCCAGCGGAAAGCAGAGCAAAAAGTACAAGACGCCAGTTACGATGTAAGCGGGGCCGTAGCTCAGGAAACCGTTAGAGGCCCAAGAGTCAGCCCGGTACATCAAGTCCCCGCCGGCTACGACAGCCATGGCGGAGGTGTTCTTAATCAAATTCACCGCCTGGTTCGTCAGTGGCGGCAATATTATCTGGATGGTCTGTGGCAGGATTACATACCGCATTGTCTGGATGTAGGTGAAACCCTGGGAGCGGGACGCCTCTGTTTGGCCTTTGGGGATTGACTGGATGCCCGCGCGCACCACCTCGGCAACATACGCGCCGTGGTAAAGGCCTATGACTAATACGCCTATGGAGAAGACATCAAGCATGATCCCAACCGTGGGCAGAGCGTTGTAGACAAAGAAAACCTGTATCACTAGCGGCGTGTTCTGAAAAAACTCCACGTATACGCGAGCTATCGCCTGCAAAGGCTTAACGCCGCTAGATGAAAGCATTCCAAGCGCAACGCCTATGAGAAGCGCCAGCAGCAAAGCCAAAACCGCGACAACCAGGGTTACTCCTAGGCCTTCGGCAAAAACGCGGTAATCGCTAAAGAGCTTCTGCCAGCGAAATAAAGCGAAAGGGCCGCTTCCCACAAGCAAAACCTCCTAGAGGTTATATTTGCTGACAAGTGCCGCGATGGTTCCGTCTCCAAGCCACTTTGTTATAAGGGCTTCCATTTCTCCGGCCAACGCAGTGTTCTGGAGCTTTGTTGCTATGCCATAGTCTTGCGGCGAAAACTTGTCAGGAAGGATGACGGATGTATCGTCAAGGTATCCGCTAAGGATCGAGCGGTCAACAGAGAATACGTCAACGCGGCCTGAATCCAAGGCTGCCTTTATCTCCGGGTATGAGCCGAATTCCGCGAACGACAGGGTTATGCCAATGGCGTCTCCCGCCGCTTGGATAGCGTCCTTGGATGTTGCCGACTGAGCGACGCCGATTGTCTTTCCGTTAAGATCAGCAAGCCCTGTGTAGCCAGCTTCCTTTTTCACAAGCAGCCCAACAGCGTCAGTGTAGTACGGAGTCGTGAAGTTGTAGGTGAGCTTGCGCTCTTCAGTGATGGTGAATGTCGCTATAACCATGTCGATGTCGCCGTTGTCAAGAAGAGGGCCTCTCGTCTTGGCTGTTACAGGCTGGAATGACACGGCGTTTTCGTCTCCAATGATCTCTTTCGCGATAAGCTTGGCAAGGTCAATTTCCAGGCCTTCATAAGCGCCAGTGCTCTGGTTGCGAAGACCGAAACCCGGCACGTCTTCTTTGACCCCGACTTTAAGGGTCTTGGACTTTGCGATTGACGCGCTGTTGACAACTGAGGAACAGCCAGCGAGAGACAGGGCCAGTGCAAAGGCGCAAATAAGGGCAAGCAGTTTTTTGCAGTTCATTGTGGGCCTCCTTCTGTTGGGCACATGGTACGCCCGATGGGCGTCCTTGGCGCACGGGGTGCGCCGTAGGGGCATCCTGATATTCGAAGCATACGCCAAAAATTAAATATAAGGCTTGGAAAAGCAACGCGTTAAAGCATCGCATGACTTTTCCGCGCCATCTTTGGAATTTTGGGATATGCCTTCAGGATTGCCCATGCTTTCTAAAATGCTGAAATATCTTATGTATATTGCGGCTATTCCAATGATCGATAAGAGCTGCGCGAAAAGAGTTTTGCAAATGTTTTTGCTCGCAAATCGTAGCCGCAAGCGAAAGGCTTTTCAGCCTGGAACGCCTGAGTGCATATCCCTAAAATTGCGTGGTGTACGTTTGCCCAAGTTCAAGGGCAAATCGCAAAGCCATAAATTAAATTTGGGATATGCTTTACCGAAGTATCTTGCTCAAAAACGACTTTGTCCTGTCGTTGACGGGATGGTCGAAAAGCTCGCCCCTGGGGGCTTCCTCTACGAACGTGCCGTCATCCATGAAAATGACCCGATCCGCCACTTGCCTTGCGAATCCCATTTCATGGGTCACAACAACCATTGTGACATTCTCTTTGGAGAGCTTGATCATGACGTCTAGCACTTCTTGAACCATCTCAGGATCAAGGGCCGAGGTCGGCTCGTCAAAGAGCAGGATTTTTTGCTCAGTGGCAAGGGCCCTGGCGATTGCGATCCTTTGCTGCTGGCCGCCTGAGAGGTTTGAGGGATAGGCTGTCGCCTTGTCTCTCAGGCCTACGAGATCCAAGTACTTGTACGCAAGCTCTTCGGCTTGCTCCTTCGTCTTGTTGTGAAGCTTGATCGGCGCCAAGGTAATGTTCCGGAGCACGGTCATGTGCGGGTAGAGGTTGAAGGATTGAAATACCATGGCGCAGTTGAACCTTACAAGGGACGTCTTGTTGGCCTTTGTCATTAGTGTCCCGTTGATCTGGACGGTTCCGCTGTTTGGCTCCTCGAGGGCGTTTATGCATCTTATGAGGGTGCTTTTGCCCGAGCCCGAGGGGCCGATGATCACCAGCTTCTCGCCTTCGCGCACTGTCAGGTCTATGTCCTTTAGCACATGAAGGCTGCCGAAATACTTGTTTACTTTGTTCATGACAATCATTTGGCGCACCTCGCCGCCATGAGGCCTCATGCCCGCGCTCACGGTTTTTTTCCTGCGCCCCATGGGAGGCGGAGCAAAAAAACTGTGAGCGGGCCAAGTTTTGCAGTCTGCAAAGCCAAGCGCGGCTTTGCAGCAAGGGCAGCGGCTCCTTTCTTTGAGAATGGCCGGGAGAACCGGCAGCGATGAAGCCTGGAGAGTGGCGTGCGCTAGGGCGCAACCGAAAAATGTTTGAGCTGGAAAAGGCAAGGGATTTCTGGCTTTTCCAAGACCAAAAAACAGTTTCGGGAAATGCCCCTGCGCGGCTGCTTAATGGCCAGGGTTACCCCTGAACATTTTTTATGCGCATACGCGCTTGCATACCCTGAGCATTTTTTTATGCGCATACGCGCAAGCATACCCTGAGCATTTCTTATATGCGCATACGCGCAAGCATACCCTGAACATTTGGCCACTCAAGCGCTGGCGCGCTAGTATACCAGAACATTTTGCCGCTCAAGCGCTGGCGCGCTAGTATACCTGAACGTTTGGCCGATTAAAGCATAGGTTGTGACGCCGGAACCTTTATTTGATAAAGAGTTTATCCAACAAAAGGGTTAATTCGCGCAAGAAACTCACGTGAATAACATGACGGCAGTCCATCTTTAATGGGCTAAAGCAAAGGCGGTTTTGCAGGGCTTTCGGGTTTTGTGAAGAAGCGCGAGAATATAGCGATACATAGTGCATATCCTAAATTTCTTGAGATCGTCTTTGAGCGCGAATTATCGGCCAAGGGTAAAAAGAATGCACTCCTGCCTTAGAGGGGAGTGCATCATTGCGCTTCTTAGAGGTGAACCTTATGAAGGCGCCTGCAGCACATTGGCGGTGGCTTGTTTTTAGAGTTACTTGCAAGGGCTTTTTTCGCTTATACAAATTGTATAGGCATTTGTGTTTTTTGTCAAGCATAATTGGCGGGATATTTTTTGGCGCAACCTGGGGCTGGCTTCGGGCAAGGGCTGCTTGAAGTGTATAGCAGCCCTTGCTGGGCCTTGACAGTTGCGAAGTGATATACTTTATGGTGCATCTGGATTCAAAAAGCTATTCCTGGGAATAAAATCTATCGGATTTTGACATGCGCTTCCCTAAGCTGGAGCTCGGTCACAGGCGCTGGCGCGTTCATCATCAGATCCTGGCCGTTTGAGCTAAGCGGGAATGCCACCACTTCCCTGATGTTGCTGGCGCCAGCCAGCAGCATCAGGATGCGATCTATGCCTGGGGCCATGCCGGCGTGGGGCGGCGCTCCATAGTGGAAAGCTTCGAAAAGAGCGCCAAACTTCTCTTCTAGATCCTTCTTGTCGTAGCCCGCTATCTCAAAAGCCTTGACCATGACGTCAGGCTGGTGGTTTCTCACAGCGCCTGAAGAGAGCTCAACCCCGTTTGCAACTATGTCGTATTGGTATGCCAGTATCTCCAAAGGATCGCCCTCAAGCGCCGCCATTCCGCCTTGAGGCATGGAAAATGGGTTGTGGGTGAACTGGGGCTTGCCGGTATCCTCGTTTGCCTCATACATAGGAAAGTCTGTGATAAAGCAGAGCTCAAAGCGGCTTTCGTCAATGAGGCCCAGCCTGTTTCCAAGCTCCGTCCTGATCTGCCCTGCCAGCTTGTCTACAAGGGCTGGCGCGTCTGAGACAAAGAACAAAGTCTTGCCAATTTCAAGCCCTGAGAGCTTAATCAGCTCTACTTTCTTTTCCGGATCCAGAAACTTCGCTATCGGCCCCTTAAGCTCCAAGCCCTCAGCCGCAGTGATGTACCCAAGCCCTTTCATGCCTATGCCAAGGGCGAAAGCGAGCATCTTTTCAAAAAAAGACTTGGGCTGGGACTTGCAGTCAGCGGTTATGCCGCGAACGGGCTTGCCCTTGAAGGGAGCGAATTCCACGTTCTTGAAGAAATCAGAAAGATCTTGGATCAGCAGGGGGTTCCTGAGATCTGGCTTGTCAGTCCCGTATTTCAGCATGCTGTCCTTGAAGGTTATCCTTGGAAACGGGGCAGGGGAGACCTCGCCTGAAGCGAAGGTCTTGAACAATCCATACAATATCTCTTCGGCGGCTTCAAATACGTCTTCCTGGGTGGCAAACGCCATTTCGAAATCCAGCTGGTAGAACTCCCCTGGAGACCTGTCAGCCCTGGCGTCCTCATCCCTGAAGCATGGGGCTATCTGATAGTACTTGTCAAAGCCTGAAACCATCAGCAATTGCTTGAAGATTTGAGGCGCTTGGGGCAGGGCGTAAAACTTTCCCCGAAATTTTCTGCTAGGCACCAGATAGTCCCTGGCCCCCTCTGGGGAGCTGGCTGTGAGCATGGGCGTCTGCACTTCGAGAAACCCCAGGGACTCCATTTTGTTTCTGATATAGGAGAGCACTTTTGCCCGAAGCTCTATGACAGAGTGCACTGCTGGGTTTCTCAGATCCAGGTAGCGGTACCTGAGCCTCACTTCCTCGCGGGTAGCCAGCGAGTCAGTGATCGCAAAGGGGACAGGGTAATACGCCTTCCCTAAAACTTCCACAGAGCTTGCGGCCAGCTCCACTTCCCCTGAGGCTATTTTGGGGTTGACGGTTTCAGGATCCCGCTCTTTCAAGAGGCCCTCCGCCGTTATGACAGTCTCGCGGCTCAAGTGCTTGAGGACAGTTCTTGTAGCCTCCTCGTTTAGCACTACCTGCGCCACTCCGTAATGATCGCGGACATCCAGGAATATGACGCCTCCGTGATCGCGTATGGTGTCTATCCAGCCGGCTAGGCGTATTCGCCGGCCAACCATGCCTTTTTTAAGTTCCGCGCAGTTAAGGGTTCTGTAGGGGTTCATGCGGGCTCCTCCTATATCCTTAAATATTCCAGCTTTTTATGCTTTCCTATCAACTTTCCAGCGCCTTTTTAATCTCCTCGCTCACTGCGGCTGGGTGGGCCTTGCCCTTCAGCTTGCCCATGCACTTGCCAACCAGGTATGAGAGGACTTTGGTGTTTCCGCCCTTGTACTTGGCGACGGCGTCGGGCTCGGCTTCAAGGACCTGCCGGGCGGCTTCAGCCACGAGGCTCAGGTCTTGCGTAATGATCAAGCCTTTTGTGGCCTCTTCAAAAGTTTTCCCGGCGAAAAGCTCTTGGATCGTCCGCTTAAGTGAGTCTGGCGAAAGCTTGCCGTTAGATGATAGCTCAAGCGCCTGGATAAAGTCCGAAACCTTTAGGGGCGCCACGTCGGCCCCGCTTTCAAGAAGCAGCCTTGTCAGCTCGCCGTTGACAACGTTTGCGGCTTGTTTTGGGGGAGCGCCTGCCGATATGGCCAGGTCAAAGAAGTCGGCGGCTTGGCGCAGACTTAAAATGGCCTCGGCGTCGCGGGAGCTCAAGCCCAGGGTTTTCGTGTACCTAACCAGCCTGGACGCTGGCGGCTCTGGGCAGGCGTTTCTTGTGTCATCCACTTCTTGCTGGGTTATAATCACTTCAGGGATGTCTGGATCCGGGAAGTAGCGGTAGTCATGCGAATCCTCTTTCAGCCGCATGGAGAAGGTCTCGCCCGAAGCCTCGTCAAAGCGCCTGGTTTCCTGAGTGACCCTGCCATGGCTTGACAGCACTTCGCCTTGCCTTTCGATTTCTGACTCCAGCGCCTTTTTGATAAACCGGAAAGAGTTCAGGTTTTTGATCTCGGTTCTTGTCCCAAGCGTCTCCGACCAATCTGGCCTGAGGGAAATGTTGGCGTCAACCCGAAGGCTGCCCTGCTCCATCTTACCGTCGCAGATGCCGCCGTAGACAAGCGTCTGGCGCACTCTCTCAACAAAGGCCACAGCCTCCTCAGGAGAGGCTAGATCAGGCTCTGTAACGATCTCTATCAAAGGCACGCCAGCCCTGTTGTAGTCCATCTTTGAGATCCCGCGCTCGTGGGAGAGCTTGCCCGCGTCCTCTTCCAGGTGAATCCTGTTTAACCGAATAAACCGCCCATTTATCTCAAGCCCTCCCCCTATGCATATGGGGGCGTATAGCTGGGAAATCTGGTATGCCTTTGTTAGATCAGGGTAAAAGTAGTTCTTCCTGTCCCAGCGCGTTTTCAGGGAGATCCTTGATCCCAGCATAATCCCTGCCGCCATGGCAAGCTCCACAGCCTTCCTGTTAAGCATGGGCAGCGCCCCAGGCAGGCCAAGGCAAACCGGGCAGCAGCACTCGTTTGGCCCAGCGCCAAAAACATTTTCGCAGCCGCAGAAAACCTTTGTCTTGGTTGAAAGCTCCGCGTGTATTTCAAGCCCGATGACGGGAACCAGTCCCATATGTCCCGCCTCCTATTCCAGCGCCCCAGGAATGGGCCGCTTGCGGTCTTTCTCAAAGGCGCCAGCCAAAGAGAGAGCCACATCATCAGCCCATCTAGGGCACGTTATCATTAGGCCTATCGGAAGCCCGCCAGAAGTCATGCCGCAAGGCGTAGAAACCGACGGAAGCCCCGCCAAGGGAGCGCTGGCTGTGCAGATGTCAGCCAGGTAAAGCTGGGCTGGATCCGATGGCACCTCGTCTATGGCAAAGGCCGGCATGGGGCTGGCAGGAGACAGAATCGCGTCATAGTTTTTGAAAACCGCTGCGTAGGTCACTTTCAGCTCGTCCGCAAGCCTGACCGCCTTTTTGTAGTAATCGTCATAGTATCCGCTGCACAGTGCGTAGCTTCCCAAAAGTATCCGCCTTTTCACTTCCCAGCCAAACCCCTCGGCCCGGCTCAGTTGGATCAAGTCTTCATAGCTGCCTGGGCTGGCTGTCCGGTGCCCGTACCTAACCCCGTCAAACCGGGCCAGGTTTGTTGACGCCTCAGCTGAGGATATCAGGTAGTAGGCGGGCACTGCATGGGCCAGCATGGGCATGCTTATTCTTTCTACCACAGCTCCGTTTTTCTCGAACCATTTTGCCGCTTCAAGCACGGCGTCCTTGGTCTCGCGCTCAACGCTCGGGCCTACCAGCTCGTTGATTATCGCTATGCGCAACCCTGCGAGGCTCTCAAGCTTTTTTAGCCCAGAAGCATAAAACCCCGGGCTTCTCATTGAAGTCCTGTCAAACCCGTCCGGCCCTGATATCGCTTCAAGAACCAGAGCGCAGTCCTCAGCGGAAGAAGCCAAAGGACCTATCTGATCTAGTGATGACGCAAACGCAACGCACCCATAGCGTGATACCATCCCGTATGTGGGGCGATGCCCGGTCACTCCGCAAAATGAGGCTGGCTGGCGGATGGAGCCGCCTGTGTCAGAGCCAAGGGCGAAAGCGCATAGCTCTGCCGACACAGCGGCGGCTGATCCTCCGGATGATCCCCCAGGAACGCGCCCAAGATCAAATGGGTTTTTTGTCTTTTTGTAATAGGACGTCTGAGTGGTAGCGCCCATGGCGAATTCGTCCATGTTCAGCTTCCCAAGAAAAACCGCCCCTTGCTTTCTCAGCTTTGCCACAACTGTGGCGTCGTATGGAGAAGCGAATCCCTCCAGCATCTTGGATGCGCAGGTCGTAGGCATCCCGATTGTGCAAAGGTTGTCCTTAAGCCCGGTTGGGATCCCGGTAAATGTCTCGGACTCCCCTGCGTCTATGCGCTTTTGCGCCTCTTTCGCGTCTTCCAGGACAGTCTCTGATACGTGAAGATAGGACTCCAGCTTTCCGTCCAGTCTGCTTATTCTATCGATATAGTGGCGAGCCAGCTCTACCGCCGATATTTCCTTGGCGTCAAGCTTCCGCCTTAATTCTGCAATCACCTAACACACTCCTTTACTGGTGAGTGAAAAGAATTGCGATTTCACTCGGGTGGGCGGCATATCATTCGATCACCCTGGGGATCCTGAAAGCCGGGTGCTGGCTTGATCCGTGAACAAAAGAAATCTCGTCAAGCGCAAGGCTGCTGCCGCGAAGATCTGCCCTAAGCATGCTAAGGCTGTCAGGCTCGCCCAGATCCTGCTCTTGCATCAAGTCAGCCGTCTTTATCGAATCCATTAAATTCATGATGGACTCCATGTCTTTTCCCATGCGGGCCAGCTCTTCCTGGGACATCGCTATCCTGGAAAGCCAGGCCAGCTTCTCAACGCCGCTGTCCATGGTACGCTCCTTTTTAATAAAAATAAAAAAATAAAAACAAAAAAATAAAATAAAAAGATTCTGCGCCTGCGGCGCAAGTCATAACCGGATGACGGGCAAAATATGCAATCCGATCTTCTATAGCAAAAAAAACAATAAAAAGTCCCTCGAATAAACATTCGAGGGACGGGCTTGCCCGTGGTGCCACCCTGCGTTGGCGCGTAAGCGCCCGCTCTGGCGCCGCCTGCGGCGGCAGACATCCTAAGCTTTTGCCTTAGGAATTATAAAAAGCGTGACCCCAGCCAGTGTTGCTCTGCCTCGTACTCGCCTTGCAGGACTTTCAGCCAGTGATCCTGCTTTCTGAGAAGGCTTTCCATTGAGGTGGAGGTCTGCCGGGATTTGGAGAGCAACAAGCGCCTGAAATAAGACGCTTTAGTATTTCTAACGTTATAGCATATAAACTTGCCCGCGTCAATAGAAATTTAAGCCTGATTTAATACCTGGGCGCTGTGCGACCGATCTCAAGCCGAAATATGCGAAGAGAGCTTCGCTTTTCGCCTGCGATCCAGCGCCCGTGTCCTACCGAAGTATCCTCCACTTTAGTTCTAGCTGCTCTGACACTTCCCATGCTTTGGCAACGTTGCCGAAATGGTACTGAAACGCGGCCAGTTCCGGAGTTATGGCGTAAGCTTCAAGCTCGCCAGAGTCTGCCGAAGTATTTAAGGCAAGCACTGAATACTGGAACGAGTTTGACGCCTCATTGGCAAGGGACAACTCAAAGCCTATGCTGGCTTTGGTCTCGGGCGGCATGTAGGCGTACACCCAGTCAGCGGTGTTGTCAGTGGCAAGCCTGACGCCAGGATCAAGAGAGATCTTTGGGGCCATCAGGATTCCCGTGCCGCTAGAATCCCCGACTGGGACAGTAATGACGGTTTTCTTGTAAAACTGCTCGTTTGTGATGTTGTGGACTTGCGAGGGCGAAACGCCGGCTGAGCCAAAGAAAAGATCTTCTGTCAATTTGTCGAAATCAGCGTATAGAGCCTGGCCGCCCTCAAACGGGCCGTTGGCCAATGGCGGCGTGTCCAGGAAAAAATAATCGTCCTGAAGAGTGTATAGAGCAAAGTCGGCTGACTGGACAAGCGCAGGATCCGCGTTTCTTTGGACAGCGTATTTCAGCCCGCTTTGGCTTACCCGGACTAATACTGGCAAGCTTGACTTGTTTTCAAGCTCATACTCAAGCACAGCCTTGGCCCCGATTGCAAGAGTCCCATCGGCCTTTGTGAAAGCCCCCGGGTACGCGAGAGAACCGGCCTGCAGGAGCTCGCCGTCTGCTGAGTACGTCTTTGCTGACACATTTATGTCTATGTCCACATGGCCGTAGGCGGCGGCCGCTCCTGCGGCTGGGGCTTGCTCAAAGTCAGTGAGCCAGGCGAATGTAACTGCTGGGATCATTGCGGCCAACAGAAGCGCCGCTGGCACCAGCGCCATTTTTTTCATAACGGCCTCCTAATTCAAATCGCAAGAAAAAGAGCTTTGATTTAGCGCTAGGCGTGTGCTAACGACCGAAAAGAGCTACGCTTTTTAGGTGGGAGTGCTAACGGCCGAAAAGAAATGCACTTTTCGCCCGTTAGCCGAGTATGACAGCCTTGCCGGTTGAGAAATCCATGTCCAGCCCGAAAAGGTCTTTCGCGGCGGCTGGATCCGCTTGGCAGGAGTCTATCTCAAGCGTCAGCTTTCCGTCGCTAGACGGCTCGTAGTTCAAGGGAATGTCCAGCTCTTCGCCTTTCATCTTAAGCATGACGCGAACGTAGACGATGGAGGAGGCGGCAAGGCAGCCATAATACGCGCCTTGGGCTTCGCTCTTTGCGAGAGGCTCCCCGATTTCAAGCAGGGTTTCGAATCCTTCAGCTGATTGGTCAACTATCATGTCCACGCCTTTCAGGCCTGGCTTGATTCGGTACACTGCAGGAGCGGAGTTCAGGTTTGAAAACTTTAGCACGGCCTCCAGGGTCTCGCCAGGGTACAGCTTGTCTGGAAGCTTTGAAGCGTTGGCGATTTCGCAGCTTATCTGGAAGCCCGTGCCTCCTGCGGCGATTGCGTTTCTGACAATTCCATCGCTTTGGGCTGCCACGGGCGCGGAGGCTGAGTCCAGGAACCACGCGGATGTGGGCCGGGCCAGCATGGCAACTGCGAAAGCTATGGCAAGCCCAGCAATGATCTTGCCGCTTGCCTTCCTAAAAAATCTAGCCACAGCGCTCACTCCTTGGCGTTTTAACTTACCCATGGCGCGGCCAATCCCGATTTTTCTGAATCTTTCATGTAAGCCAGGCACTCTTCGGTTCCTTGTATGGCCTCCGGGAAAAACTGGAGCTTTGTTCCGCTGGGGAGCGCGTCAGCCGAGATGGACAGGGAGAAGCTTATGCCTGGATTTATCTTTGCGAACTCGTTGTCGGAGACGTTTACGATGTTGATGTAAGCCTTTTTGGCCGAAACGCCCTTTAGGGGCACAACCGCCAGGCTGGCCTTGGTTTTTGAGATCCAGCCCACCGCGTCTCCGTCGGCAATGGTCGCCGTCTCAAGGGTTGCGCTGGCGCCAGCCAGCCAGGCGAAGAAGTCTGAGTCTCCCCAGGACAGCAGCTCCACGCTCCCGTTTGAGGTTTCTGTCGATTCGGCTATCGCGCCGATCCTCAAGTAAATCTCGCGATCCCCCAAGTTTTTGACGCTTATGGTGTGCAAGCCCGGAGTGCTTGTTTGGTTAGACCATATCTTGACCTGGGCCGCTCCAACTGAGACTGTTTCATTGCTCTTGCTGGAGAGCCAGCCATAGGAGACCGAAAGCCCTGCGACTGTCAGCCCTGCGGCTATGGCGACTCCAGCCATAATATATCTTCTATTTTTTCTCACAATAAGCCTCCTTGTCAAGAAGAAGCGCCAGCGCCGGTTGGGATCCAAGCGCGAAACCAAGGCTTTGGCGTCTTGATAATTTTGGCTTCTACCGTTTTTTTGGCCGCAGTTTCGGCTTTGTCTGCGTAATAATCAAAGTCAGGGCTGTCAGCCTTTTCTTCAGCCTGGCGGAAAAGGGTCTTGAAGTCAGAGAAGTCGGCAACAGGGGTTGACTCAAGCGCGTAACCATACGGGAGCGCCGCCGCGATCTCAAAGACCGGGGCTTCGCTTTCCAGATCCGCCTCGCTTATCCTTTGCGTCACAACATAATCCGAAGATTTAGAAATTTCCGCAGCGAAATGCTTGGCGTCATCCTTCGCGCATATGGCTATGTCGAAAATGCCCGAAGCGGCAGTCAAATCATCGCTTGTAAAAGTCCTGACCGAAAGGCTTGCGGATATCTGCCTCACTCCGAAAAATGAAGAAGAGATCGCAGCCCCGTTTCTCGTCACCCGAAGTTCCCCTTCTGTTTCAGGCACTATCGGATCGACCCTCCAGGCGCTGCCCGGGTAGTCGTAAGCTTGGAGAAACTTTCCGTTTATCTTCACTTGCCTGTAATGATACCTCAAGGGCATGGAAATTTTTAGCCCAGAGCTATCGTCAGCGCTCGAAGTTGCCGTTAGATCAACCAGGATAATTTTCTTTAGATCCTTGCTTGTCCCGTTGAACTTTGTGTAGTCATAGCCGTCTAGCAAGAGCGATACCTTGTATTCCCCGCGTTCCTTAAGCGTGGCCATGTCTGTCCAGCTTTGCGGAAGGCCCGGGGATTGGGGCATCACGACGTCGCCTTTTATGATTATGTTTGGCGAGATCTCGTTCTCGGCCAGGGGCTGCGCCATGAAAATCATGTTTTTGACCGTCTTGGCCACGGGCGCAGGAGGAAGGGGCACTCCCTCAAGGGCAGCGAAATTAGCTGACGCAAACGCGCTCTGCTCGGCGGCAGGCGCTGCGAACTGAACCGCAAGCTCGGGCCCAGGCACCGAAACATTGGAATCAGCCAAACCAATCTTGGCCTCAAGCCAGTACGATACGCTTAAAGTCACGTACTCCTGCGCGGCAAAGAGCAGATCAGACCCCAGCCCGGATATGCGCATGTCAAGCCCGCCGTCTGAAAGGGATGCCATGTAGCCAGTCGAACCTAGATCGGCTGACCGCTCAAGCTCCACTCCGTTGTAGCTGACTGAAAGCGCCCCCGGATCAGCGGCCGGGTTTCCGAAAAAGGAGAACGCCGATTGCGGAACATACCGAAAGCTTGCGCCAACAAGATCCATGTCGCTCTCGGAAGGGTTCCAAATGTCAAACTTAACGGTCATCCTGTACTTGCCATACTCGTCGTCAAACAGCGCAAGCTCAGCCAAGGCGGCATCGTCCCTGGTGAAGGTCATGCTGGGTCTTCCGTCATGAAAGCTCAGCTTCAGGCCAGATGAACCTGAGGACTCGACAAGCCTGGAGCTTGAATCAGGGACTTTTCGCAAACTGGGCATCGATAGCCCTGAAGGCTCCCCAGTGTCTGCGGAGCTTGCGAAGGATTGGTTCAAAAAGTCAGCCAGCTCAAGCCCGTCGCCGTTTAGGGAATCAAGCAGCTCCGATGTCTCAACCTCCCCAAGCGCATATAAGTTAGCTAAAGCTTGGCCCATGTGGCGCCCGCCAAGCGCCGCTCTTTGTATGTACTCTGCCAGAAGCGACTGCGCCTCGGCTATGGAGATTGGCTGGCCTAGCTCTTTTTCTGGAGATTCTTTTCCTGGAGGCTCTTTTTCGGCAGGCTCGGGCTCGCTTTCAGATATGGGCTCTTGGGCTGGGCCCGGTTCTAGATAGCCCGGCTCTTGATCTGAGCCAGGATCTTGCCATGGGCCCGGATCTTGCCCTGAAGGATTGTCTGGGCCGGCCTCTTGATCCGGCTCAACCCATGACGGCGCCGGAGTATTGGTTGGAGAAAGGGCTTGGGGCGTAGTTGGCGCGCCGGGCTGCGCTTCGGCCAAGCCCAGCGCCGCTGGAGACGTTACGGCGTCCTCTGCCTCGTCTCCAAAGGTCACCCCGCGATTCAACATGAATGTAGCCGCGAGCAGCCCCATCACTAGCATCGCGGCGCCGTGCCTCAAAAGCTGTTTTTCCATCGTTTCACCTCGTGCCAAAGCTCAAGCGCTTTGGCGGTCTAAGCAGCTGCAAATCTGGGAAAAATAGAGGGAAGGGCTGTGCCTGGCCAAGCGCGTGTCCATAAAAAGCGCTTAAGAGCATATCCCAAAATTACTCTTAGGGCTTGCGAAAGTCACGCGTTAGGAGCATATCCCAAAATTATATCCGAGGCGCCGAAAAAATCCGGCGTTAAAGCATTCGCCAGGATTTTTTCGGCGCCATTTCGGAATTTTGGGATATGCACTAAAGCAGTGTTTTGACTTTCGCTGCGCCACTTGCAGAATTTTGGGATATGCTCTAAAAAGCGCCTGGCGCTTGAGCCAATCACTAATTCTTCGGCATTTTTGGCCTGCGCCCTTAGCCAGCGGGCCTGGCAGGGCCTTTCCGGGGCCGCCAGGCACAATTCGACAGACTGATTATAACATAAGAGAGCCTGAAATGTCAATTTCATCTTAAAATTGACAGCCTAATTCTTATATGCGAGAATTCAGCGAAAATCTTCGTTAATTCGACGCTTGGGGCTGGAAATACTCAAGGTTTTATATTATAATGTAAATCGCAGGCTTTCATAAGCTTTGGCCGGCGCAGGCAGCGCCGGAGTTAGGGCCTATCCCAAAGGCGGCTTGTGTTCTGAAAGCCGCAAGCGCCGCCCATGAAAGCCTGGGACAGCATAGCTTTAAGCGAATATTGGGCAAACGCAATAATCGCTAGTCAGGAAATTTGGGATGCGCACTTGTTGGCACATTAGCCTCCTTATGCTTTATACTAAAGGCAAGCTTTTGGCTAGAGCGCCTTTGGGCGCTCTAGCCAGCGCATGAAGGCCGGCGCATGAGCGCCTAATGTCGGCGGCAAAGCGCCGACTCGTCGGCATTGCAGCCGACAGCTGTCATGGCTTGCCGCAGCCGCCAAGCGCTGCGATCGCTAAACTAAAATTTGGGAGGCTTTTATGAGGCACGTGATCGAATCCACGGACCTGAGCCAGCAAGAGCTGGAGCAGCTGATATCCGTCGCCGAGGGAATCATGAAAGAGCCGGCCAAGCGCGCGGACGCCTGCAAGGGAAGGATTTTGGCGACCCTGTTTTACGAGCCTAGCACCAGAACAAGGCTCAGCTTTGAATCTGCCATGCTTTCTTTGGGGGGCAGCTGCCTTGGATTTGCAAGCGCGGACTCAAGCTCCGCCGCCAAGGGCGAAAGCATAGCGGACACAATTCGCATGGCTTCTGCTTACGCAGACATCGCCGCCATAAGGCATCCCAAAGAGGGGGCCGCTCTTGTGGCGAGCATGCATTCCGGGATACCGGTTGTAAACGCCGGGGACGGAGGGCATGAGCACCCGACGCA
>JAISWZ010000218.1 GCA_031270945.1 Clostridiales bacterium
GCATTATTAATCGGGTGGTGACAACCAGTGCCTGAAAAGCGTCTTGCTCTTCTCAAGCGAAAATTTAGCATTTTAGAAAGACCGTTTATTCACTTAAAGCGAAATGCAAAAAACGATCCAACCGGCAAGAGCTTGAAGGCCGTGAAAGTCTTTACTTACGGAATAACCTTGGTTTTCGCCGGAGAAGAAAAGCACTATTCCCTTGAAAATATCGAAGATGTCTTTTTGACCTTGAAACCTGACACTTGCGAAAAGATAGTCGCGGTTGACGCCATAGACAAAGGCAAACAAGTTCATTTCAGCCTCTATGAGCGCGATTTTCCTGGCCTTCAAGAGAGCATGGATCTGGCGCTCAAAGACGGATGGGGCGGGTTCTATAAAAAGCGCAACACCAATAAAACCGCCATCTGGATTCATGCCGTCTGCGCCACAAGCGCGGTTTTGGGAGAGAGAAACCCGTTTATCTATTCATTCAAGGTCAAAAACCCTGAGTTTAGCACCGCTGAAAGGAAGCGGGTCTCAAGCGATTGGGGTCTTCCGGATAGGGGAAGCTTGCTCCGAAAGTTGGCAATGCTGGTCAACAGAGACTTCGCAGACCTCAATCTTCCGCAAAATCATCCCAAAATGATCAGATCAGAAAGGGCGCATATCATGCGCGCCCTTATGGTCGTTACCACGACTGAGGTAATGTCATTGGCGCTTGATGGGTATGCCTGCGATTGGCTCTCCTATGAGGAATCCTTTGCGTGGTGCTTAAAGGCTGGCAACATGCTCCGATACGCTTGCTCTGACTGGGACTCTTACGCTCAGTGCATGCTTGAATGCTTTGACATATTCTCCAATACCCCGATAATAGACAACCCTGTCATGGGCAAAACAGCCTCTCGTGACTCGTTCATGGATGCCAAAACAGCTTATAAAAAAGCAACGGAGCATCTAAGCCAGCTTCCGGAGGATCCCAGGCAGATCCCCTGGCTCACCAGGCTTTATCATGATACAGCCGAAAGCGTCAACACAACAAAGATTCTTCCCTCAGACTTCCTGTACAAGCCTGAGCTTTACTCAGGCTTGCGCTTTTACACCTCCGAATCTTTTCGAATGCCCGCCCGAAATCTTGCCAAATTCATATTGGCAGGCGGGTGCTCCGTGGCGGACGTGAGCGTGAAGCTGCATCTCACAATCAACTCTTTGCTAGCGATTATGGCAATCCAGTACGTGGACGATGAGCTGTCAGAGCGAGTCGCCGCTTCTTTTTGCAAGACCGCAAACAACCTCTTCAAGTTTTACGAAATAGACATAGACGCGTTTGAAGCCTGGAAGGCGCATGTTCCGCCGAAACAAGAAGAAATGCTTGGTTTATAAAATCCTTCAAATCGCGATATGCCGTTTTCAGCTATGCTCCTAGAGGTGACAACTGTGCCGGAAAAGCCGCTTCTTTGTGTCAAAAGCAACCTTAATCCCGATGGAAGCTCTGCGCTGAAGCATCCTGTAACTATTGGCGTTTACAGCCAGAAGATCAGCCTGACAGCCTTCTTGGCCCGGGAGGAATACTTGGTTGACAGCATTCTGGATCTCTTTGTGGACGAGCCCAGGCGTGTCACTGTCATTGACTTTGAGAAAAATGGCAATAGGTTTCGAAGAGAGCTATCCGAAGATGATTTTCCAGGCTTGGCTGCTGGAATGCTTGCATTGCTTGAAAGCGGCTGGGGCGGCTTAAATGACAAAAATAAAAGTGACGCAGCTGAAGTCTCGGTTGTCCAGGGCATTGAGCGCAGGAAACCTCTTTCCAGGCATTCTGGAAAGCCGCTGATTCATCTCAAAAGAAAATTGAAAAACGACCCAGGCGGGAAGCGCTTGAGATCCGTAAAGGTCTACAGCTACGGGATCACATTGGCTTCTGCGCGTGAAAAAACGCACTATCCGCTAGACAAGATCCATGATGTCTTTTTAACGCTCCAGCCTGTCAACTTTGAAAAGATTGTTGTCATCAACGCCAAAGCTCCCAACGGCAAATGGGTGCATTTGAAGCTCTTCGAGTACGATTTTCCCGGTCTCCAAAATGAGATGGCCCAGGTCCTTGAACGCGGTTGGGGCGGTTTTTGCAAGAAGCGGAACACTTCAAATGCCGTCGTTTGGCTTCACGCCGTCTGCGCCATAAACGCGGTTTTTCAAGAACGAAACCCCTTTGTTTACGCCTATACAGTCAAAAACCCTGAGTTTCTGGAATCCGAAAGAGAGCGGGTCACTGACGCCTGGCAAGTCCAGGACAGGGAATCCTTGATGCGCGAAATGGTATATCTGTCCTGTGGCATCTTGTATTACCAGACTTTGCATCCCGGCATCTCCCAGGCAGAAAAGGCAGCCAGAGCGGATTCGTTAAACGTCTATGTCATGAGCGCGGTTATAGCTCTCTCATTTGAAGGCTACATCTGCGAATGGCTATCCTACGAGGAATCCCTTGCCTGGTGCATTGAGGCTGGCAGAAGGCTCCAGACCCGCAGCGACGGCTGGGACTCGTATGCCCAGCGCATGCTTGAAAGCTTTGACATCTTCGCTCGCGACGATGCGATCATAGTCCCTGACAGTGCTGGGCTCAATGTTTACTTAAAAGAGGACTACCTTGCAAACATCAATCGAGACTCGTATCGAAGCGCCTATGAGCACCTAAGCCAGCTTCCCTGGTCTCCTTGGCAAATTCCATGGGATGCCCCCCTAATTCTTGAAACCGGCCCCGCCATCAATGCGGAAAAGCGCAAGCTTCCCCAGAATTTTTCTTATATGCCGGAGCTTAACTTCATGAGCGCTAAAAGCGCCAACGCGTTTCGCAAACCGCTCCACGAACTCGCCCAAAGCATAGAATCGGGCTTGTTCTCCCTCCTGGACGTGAATGTCAAACTGCATTTCGCTGTAGGAACCATGCTCAGGCTTCAGGCTACCAGCAGCCACACACATGACTATATTGATTCGAAGCTTGCCAAGAACTCCTTTTGCCAGACGGCAAACAATATCTTCAAGTTCTTTAATATAGACTTGGACGCGCTTGAAGTCTGGCGCATGAATTACCCGCTAAAAAGGGAAAACTAATTAAAAAAAAAAAAAAAACCAAAAGCCCGATTCGAACTTCGAATCGGGCTTTTGCGCCCTCTGCGGTGGAAATGCTTGCGATATCTGTACTTCAGATCCAAGTCGCGGATTTGTCTCACCCAACATCTTAACCTTCTCAAGTTTTCTTATCTAAATATCAGTTTTGGCAATGTTTAACATGTGAAATATTTCATAAAAATGACACAGCTTTGTTATACTATATAAAGGCGTGTTCGCCTTTTTTTTCGCGCATCAAGCGGAAAATGCGGCCAAGCCTCGCTTGGCCTATTTTTTTGCTCTGGAGTTGATAATATGACTATGAAGGTTATGCTTGCGGCGGCCATATTGGCCGTCTCAGCGTCATCGGCAAACCCTGAGGGCTTCGCCATGGGACTGATCAGAGACGCGTCTGACACCATAACTGTAAAAATAATAAACGCCCCGTCAGCCCAATCAAGCAGGATTACATTTGACCAGGCGATGCCCTTGAGGTTTGAGATGACCTCGGGCCTGAAATACTTCGGGCACATTTGCCCAGGGCAAACAGTTTGCCTGGTTTACAGCGGAGACTTGAAAGATGGGCTTGTCTCAATGCTGCTGTTCAATCCCGGGTTGGAGGAGTCAGCCAGGCTCAAGTCTGTGCTGGGGCCCGAAATATCCAAGGGGCGGTTTCGCTCAAAGGATGGCAGGTTCGTTTTCATTTTTGACCAGGACACCCTAGTCACAGACTCAAACGGAGAGGAAGCCGCTCCCTGTGAAGGCCAAGACATCCTGGCCTGGTTTGACGCCTGGCCAACTGGCCAATCAAAGGAGATCAACTTGAAAAAAGCCGCCATACTCCTGGCCAGGGAAGCAGGCGCCAACCCCAAGGAGCTCAGGATCTTGGCAAACGGCGATGTATGCGTGGATGACGGGCCCATAGCCTCGCTTAACGGCGACTTGCTCAGCGTCTACATCGAAACAGGGGCGGTTCCAGCCAGGCTCTTGGCTGAAGCACTAGGATTCAAAGTTTTCTGGAACCAGGATTCAGTGTTTCTTGCAAAGGACAAAATGGCTGTCTCCTTCGGCATAGGCTCATCCCATTACGAGATAAACGGGCAGTACGCAAAGCTTGCCGCAGGGACATTTTGGCTTAGAGACGGCATCGTCATGGCGGACATCTCGTTCATAGGGGACATAGCAGGGCTTGCTTCATAAATTCGTGTGAATTATTCATGAACAACCTGTGAACCCCTGAAGATAGGCGCTCTTACAGCTTTCAATATATATTTGTTTAACTTTATTTCTTCTAATCTTTACACCTTAGACATAGTTTGTTCAAACCCAAGCGCTAAACTAATCTCATGAACGAGATGCAAGACCGATAACGCCTCCTGGAACACAGCGCGAAGGAAGAAAGCTCCGGCAAATTCTCGCAACCCCATCGTTCCAGGACGCATTCATAAAAAGCCAAACCATAAGAGAGGATGACCAAAATGGATGACAGAAGAATCCGTTTCGACTCGATATTCAACTCTGATGAAGCAGACACAGACGCATTGACTCCGGGGGCAGCCAGCGATGCGTCAAGCGTTTCCAGATCGGAAGCGGCGGCCAGCATCCCGCCTGTAGAGCCAACCCGCCCTGCTGCTTCACAAGAATCCTTCGGCGCTCTCAGCGCGGATCCCACGCCATCAAGCGCTGCTGAAATCCCGGCGGCGCAGGCGAGCGCCGCTGCAGACAATCCAGAGAATCCGGCCACTCCCGCAGGGCCTTTCATTCCGCCGCAGTCCTATGCAGCACAAGCAAGCGCAACGCCATTGGAGTCACGCGCCGCAAAGGAAAATCCAGAGAATCCTGCAACCCCGGCTGGGCCTTTCATCCCTCCGCAAGCCTATGCTGCGCCGCCAGCAAGCTTCGCTGAGGCTCACGCGGCGCCACAGCCAGCTCCAAGCTCCTACAGAGCGCCTTATGAGGCTTACAAGCCGAGCGATGGGGCATACCAGCCGAACCCGTCGCATTACTACAGGTCAACAGGAACGTACGCCGAGCCGATTCCGGTGCCGCAAACGGGGCTCATAGGGCATCCAGACCCAAGGCCGGCAGACCCGCTTTACTCAGTAAGGCCAGTCGAGTCATTCTACCCAAGGCCATACATCAGCTATCCGGGCCTGCAGGAGCAAGGCATTGACCAGCCAGTCATGCCTAAGCCAAAGAAGAAAAAGAAAGTTTCAGAGTTTTGGAAGAAGACCGCAGCCGCTGCTGTCGTGGCGGCGCTGGCGTTTGGGACGCTTGGCCTGGGGCTGGGCGTCGGAGGGCGAATTGCCGGCGTTGTGTTCCCAAGCGCGAACGCAAAAGTTGAAACAGAAGCCTTTGCCTTCCCTGCGGACGCTTCCAGTTACATTATTTCAAACGCCGAGAAAACCTCAGCCAACGTCAGCGACATAGTAAAGAGGGTTTCAGACGCGGTTGTCAGCATAAATGTCACTGTCATCTCAGAGAACTACTTCCACCAGACCACTGAGACGCCAGGCGCTGGATCAGGCATAATATTCAGCGAGGACAAAGAGAAAGTCTACATTGCAACAAATGAGCACGTGATATCCCAGGCGAACAGCGTCACCATCTCCACTGACGACAAGACCGAGGTAGAAGCGCACTTTGTTGGAAGCGACGAGGAAAGCGACCTGGCAGTGATATACGTCAACAAGGCCGATCTCAAAGAGAAAGGCGTTGACTATAAGCTGGCCGATTTCGGAGACTCAGAAGTCCTTCGCGTTGGAGACAGCGTAGTGGCGGTAGGAAACGCCATGGGCGAAGGCAAGACGGCGACATCAGGAATCGTAAGCGCCATCAACAAGCAGATAACGGTTGACGGCAAAACCCTTGACGTAATCCAGACAGACGCCGCCATTAACCCCGGAAACTCAGGCGGAGCGCTTGCCAACGCCGCTGGCGAGGTAATAGGGATAAACACCGCCAAGCTCTCAGCTAACAGGGTAGAGGGCATGGGCTACAGCATCCCGTCAAACTCAGCGAAGAAGATCATCGAAGAGCTCATAAACAGCGGCTCAGTTGAAAAGCCATACCTGGGCATACAAGGCCAGTCAGTCACAGAGAGTGTTAAAGAGATGTACAATCTGCCCTCGCTTGGCGTGTACGTAGCCGAGGTCATAGAAGGCGGCGCTGCCGCAGAAGCCGGGCTTCAGCCCTTTGACATCATAGTGGGCTTCAACGACACGAAGATAACAAGCCTTGACGAGCTTTCTTCAGCCATAGCCGACTCCAGCGTCGGAGACGAGGTAACGATCCACATCTACAGGAACGGGACAACGCTTAAAGAGCTCAAGGCGGTTCTCGGCAACATGAACAACGCGACAAAGTTTTAGTCAAAAAAAGGCTAACCCTCAAAGGCGGCGCAAGCGCCGCTTTTGAGGGTTTTTTTATGCCTCGAAAAATCCGCATTAAAGCGTCGCGATAACTTTTTCAAGCCTCTTTAGGAATTTTGGGATATGCACTTATCATCACACATATGTTTTTGTACTGACAAACGCTCAAATGTGGAATTTTCTTATCGTTGCCCGCCTCAGAACCCAGTCGGGCCGCTCCCGCTAACGATAAGAAAATTCTAAATCATACCGTTCGTCAGTAAGCCTATTGCGCATCCCGCCAATATATGGTATCATGTAGCTCAGGGAGCTTGTCCAATGCTGGCTAGCGCTCAATCATCGCTTTCCTGAAGGAGGCCAAGGAATGGTTCACAAAGGCACCGTACGGCTGGAAACTCAGCGCCTGATCCTGCGCAGGTTCACTGAAGACGACGCTCAGGCCATGTACGACAACTGGGCGTCTGACCCTGAAGTGTCAAAGTACCTTACTTGGCCTTCTCATAAAAGCGTGGACGACACGCGCAAGACACTGAAGGCTTGGATAGGCTCCTACGATAAACCAGACTATTACCATTGGGCCGTGGAGTTGAAAAGCCTGTGCGAACCGTTTGGCGGCATCAGCATCGTCTCGATAAATGAGAAAACATCCTCGGTTCATGTCGGGTACTGCTTTGGCCAGAAGTGGTGGCGCAAAGGGTACGCTTCCGAAGCCCTGAACTGCGTTGTCAACTTTTTCTTCGAAGACGTAAAGGCTAACCGCTTCGAAGCCAGGCACGACACAAACAACCCCGCAAGCGGCAAAGTCATGCAAAACGCTGGCCTTTTCTACGAGGGCACCATGCGTGAAGCGGATACCAACAACCAGGGGATTTGCGACGTTTCGTTTTACGCGATGCTTGCGAAAGACTACTTTGCCAGGAACGCCAAAGCCCCATCGCTCTAAAACACGGAGGTTGATCTTATTGAACCAGAGATTTGAAGAAAAAGACGCCTTTGAGGTTTACGGAATCGAGCGAATCTTCCGTCCAGACGAAATGCACAAAGTTCCAGAGTTCTGGAAAGAGCTGCTGGAAAACGGCGAGGAAGAAAAGCTCTACAAAGAAACAGGAGCGCAAGCGCAATCAGGCGGGCTGCACTGCGTGAATGCCATCTGCGGCTACAAAGAAGACAGAGACGAAGACGGAGACGAAATCTTCCCGTACCTTATCTGCGCTTTCAGAGGGCCAAACAGCGATGTCACTGGCTACAAGGCAGCCCAAGTCCCCAAGTCCCTTTGGTCAGTTTTCAGAAGCGATGAATCCCCCAGTCTGGGCGACAAGCTTCCGTCTTTGTTTGGCTACGCATACAACGAGTGGCTTCCCTCCTCGGGCTACATAAGGGCCAATGGGCCAGAGATGGAGTTCTATTACACTTTGGATAACGGGCT
>JAISWZ010000278.1 GCA_031270945.1 Clostridiales bacterium
CGTTGACCTTTTGCTCTATCAACTGCTCGCCAGCGAAATGCAACTGTTGGCTAGCAAAGCTCATTATAAGGCCTCTTGCCTTGTCCTCGTCCTTCTCCCAGCGCTTGCCCGTGAAGACAAGAAACCCGCCCAGAGGCCTGCAATGCGCGAGGTGATTGCAGAATATCTTTCCCGCCAGCATTGCGTTCATAGACTCAGTGAGCTGGACAGGAATAAGGCTTACACCCTGAAAAAACTCTGGGTCTATGAGAGAATTGTCGAGGAATCTTGGGCACTTCTCTGGCAAAACCGTTCTTTCGCCTGTGTTAAACCACTCATCTAACACATTGGAGTCTTGCTCTTCCTCGTCGCATGGCTCAGCGTCTGTTGCCGACATTTCATCGTTGCCAACGCTATCCAAAAAGCCCTTGTTCAATCGGCTAAGAGATTCCTTTTGGGCCATACGGATAGCCTCTTGAAGCTTTTTTTCTAAAGAGGCAACGCTCTCCGGCTTGTCTGGCTCGTCACCCTCCTGGCAGTAGTCATCGCTGAAGTTGTTAATATCCTTATGAATCGGGATATTCTGGCGATTGTTCTTGTTTGTCCCCATTTTTCTCCTTTCCGAGGAATGGCTTTGCCGTTCCCCTATCCTAGGTCGACGCTGGTCGCGATCCAACGTCGACCTTTATTTTTACAATAACCCTGTAAGCTTACGATCCTTTCATTCCAATCCGCTCGCATTTGAGGACATTCCCTGATCGAGCAACGCAACTGCTTCCTCCTTCAAGCAAAGAGCTTTACTCACTGAAACAGGCCCCATCAAATGCGATCCATCCGGCTCGAAAGATGTTTCTCTACTTGAAACAGGCCGTGAAACTTTCGATTATGGATGCTTTCAGAATCGCTTTTATACCCTGCCTTCAAAACTTCGAAGAACTGCTGTATGAACTTGCCCCCTCCCCAGCGCTCACTGGCAAGCTACCCTACGATATATTTGAATATACCTGAAAAGAGTTCATCGAAAAATTTTCCTATATCACCTCTCTCATCGCTGTCCCAGGCTGCATTTGTATCAATCTTTCTGTCCTCGTCAACTCCAGCTTTGCTGTAGTCCTCGGCGTCACGGATGGCCAAGAATAATACAGCTCTTTCCCAAATGTTGCTGAAGCCGTCGATGAGAGAGCCCCGATAGTTCGTGACCACATTCTCAGCCACCTCAAGCGCCGTTGCCTCGTCATATCCCAGCCTGATCGCATCCAGCGCTGAAAACAAAACCGACTCTATAAGGTTTGCTTCGCTCTGGGTCGATTTCCTGACACGATCCGTACCCTCCTCAGATTCTATCAGCCAGCTCGACTCAAGTTCCGCGTATGCCTTGATGTCTTCTTTGCTGAAACCGTAAACGCTCATGTGCACACCCCCTTCCAAGACTGTCACACTCCCATGCCTCACGCTATGCCAGCGAGAGAAATCAATTTCACTATTCTCTCGCCTTAAAGCCGTTCACAAGCGGAGTCAGCGAACAAACATTCCATTTGATTTTGCTCACTAATGCAAAAGATACATATCAGCTGATAGACCAGATATAACTCTGATCCGAGCTATCTATTGATCAGGTCTAGAAATAGCAGAGCATAAAGGCAACTATTCAGGGCCCCCTCCTGATAGCATAAAGCCTTTAAATACAGGAAATCTGGCCTGTCAGCCAATGATGAGCGTCATTTCAACAGACCAACATTTTTTCTGTTATGCAGAAAAACGGTGAATTATGAAAAATCCTTTCTTTAACCTTAAGCCTCCTCATAGCGCGTGTTATTGCGTTCTGTGTAACTTTTCCCCCGCAGTTAAGCCTATATGACTCAATCCGCCTGAGAATCTCTTGGTGTTTCTTTTGTTTGCCGACATACTTCTGAGCAAAAAACTCTGAATTGATTTTCCTGATTTTTCGCACAAGATTATAATGTAGCTCGCCGTAAACCTGACCTTTGATGTTTTTCAGGATAACCTGTCTGCCTGTCAGCAGATAGCTTGCGCCTCTACTCATGCGGAATTCGCTTGCTGGAGGCTAGTCCTTGGCAAGTCATTTCCTTCAAAGTCGCTTAAAGCCGTTTTGAATCTTGTAAAGTTACAGCGTTTCGTCTATGGGATCCAGGTGCGAGTCCTCTGCAAGGCAAAACTGAGCGCCATTCATCTTTTGCCGCCAAACCTGCCCCCAAACGCCATCCATGTCGACGTTATGCATATAGTTGATTTCATTGCAGTAAATAACCGCAATGTAAGGGTCATCGACTTCATATTGGAAACTTTCATCAGCCGTTGATGAACAGAGGCACATTCTGCGCTTTATTCGGCAGATGTCTTTGGTATAGGGCATCTTTATGAAATCATATGGGCTTGTTATGTATGCCTTTATATTTTCAGCGTTTTTCTTGTCTTTTGGCATCAAGTCCACCCATTCAATAAGCAAAACGCTTGATTGTTCTATGCTCGGATTTTTAATCTTTCTATTGCATGTGCAGTCACTCTTAAAATAACTCGTGCCAAAAAAGTTAGGAACCAGGGATCTCAGCCATATGCTTTTGCCGACCCCCTGTCTGCCGTTAAGCACTAAGAGAAACTTTTGCGAGATTGTGTCATCATCTCCGCTTGTTCCAACATTCGCCATCTGAATAAGGAACTTCTCGATGTACTCGCGCTTCACGCTATCTGGCATTGCTGCCTTGTAGTATCGCATAGCTGGCCTACATAGTCCGTCTTGCCATCGTACGCTCGCTCACACACTTCCAGGTAGTCTTGCCAAGGATTGAAGATGTTTTTCTTGGCTATCGTCAGCAGCATCTCATCCAAACTCTTCGCAGACGGCTTGAAGCTTTGGCTTTTGCACATCGTTTTGATGCGGTTCATGCTGTTAAAGATTGTGTCGTCCAGCTCTCCATTTACCCACAAATCGCAAGTATGCCTTATCATGTTGTATTTGACATCGCAGCCATAGTGCTCAAGAAGGAGCTCCATATTTTCAGCTGTAGGGATGTACTCAACCATCAGCGGAGTGATAGTTGCAAGTTCCCCATCCTCGAATTCCGACAACTTCTTGACGCATAAAATCTTGGCTCCGTCAGAGTTCCGGGATCTGTATTTGATACTCGTGAAAGCAGGAGAAAAACGGCACTGCCCCTCGCCAAGCCCACTCATGCTCTTTATGCCTATGGTTTTAGCCTCTCCCAGACTTGAGTTGTCAGGCTTATTGTAATTATTTGCATCGTCGTTCAAGGTATTGCCTCCTACTACTTATTAGCGTGGCGCTTGTGCATTGCTTTGACATTGCACCCGTAGCGTTCAATAAGCGATTCCAGTTTTCAAGTGCTGGGATCAACTCAACTGTTCATAAGAATACCAGAAAAAAGGATCAGCGCCCCGCTTCCAGGTTCCGCTTGTTCATATTTCCCACGTTCAGCGCCTAGAGAGCTTTAAGAACAGGCGTGTCGTTGCGCGTCGCATTAAAGGGGATTTGTTGTGATCAAGTATATCACGCCCGTCAAGCAATTGCAATCATTTTCATTCTCGCAATTTATCCAGGTCACGCGAATACCAGAGAAAAAGATCAGCGCCCCGCTTTCAGTTTGCTCGCTCTTGATTCTCACATTCAGCGCCTGCAAAGTTCAATCGCTAGGACAAACTCAACCGTTCTTGCGAATACAGGAGGGAGCAGCGCCCCGCTTCCAATTTGCTTACCCTAGATTCCCACGTTCAGCGCCTAGAGAGATTTAAGAACAGGTGTGCCATTTCGTGTTGCATTAAAGAGATTCCCTGAAATCAAGTATATCACGTCTGTCAAGCAATTGCAAGCATTCTCAATTTAACGCTTTAAATTTTCCACCAAGCCACTTGCTCTATTCTAGATCTTACTTCGACACCATGTCGCCCGAACAATACATTTATTTTTCCGATTCTTGAAATGTTGCCAAAAACCGTTTTGCCATCTCCATCCTAATTAGAAGTGTTTCACGAAATTCAAGATTCTTTGTGACTTAATGCGTCCACGCTCCAAACCCAGATTTCTTTTGCCCCAAATCTCAAGTACACTTGCGCTTGAGCATTGCTTTGTCGTTCCACCTATAGCGCTCAAGAAGCGATTCCAGATTTCAAGGGCAGCGCCCCGCTTCCAATTTGCTTACCCTAGATTCCCACGTTCAGCGCCTAGAGAGATTTAAGAACAAATGTGCCATTTCGTGTCGCATTAAAGAGATTCCCTGAAATCAAGTATATCACGTCCGTCAAGCAATTGCAAGCATTCTCAATTTCATGTTTTAAATTTTCCACCAAGCCACTTGCTCTATTCTAGATCTTACTTCGACACCATGTTGCCCGAACAATACATTTATTTTTCCGATTCTTGAAATGTTGCCAAAAACCGTTTTGCCACCTCAATCCTAATTAGAAGTGTTTCACGAAATTCAAGATTTATTATGACTTAATGCGTCCGCGCTCCAAACCCAGATTTCTTTTGCCCCAAATCTCAAGTACACTTGCGCTTGAGCATTGCTTTGTCGTTCCACCTATAGCAGATTTCAAGGGCAGCGCCCCGCTTCCAGTTTGCTTACCCTAGATTCCCACGTTCAGCGCCTAGAGAGCTGTAATACATGGTGTGTCGTTGCGTGTCGCATTAAAGGAGATTCGCTGAAATCAAGTATATCACGCTTGTCAAGCAATTGCAAGCGTTCTCAATTTCATGCTTTAAATCTTCCACCAAACCACTTGCTCTATCCTAGATCTTACTTCGACACCATGTTGCCCGAACAATAGATCTATTTTTACGATTCTAGAAATGTTGCCAAAAACCGTTTTGCCACCTCCATCCTGTTTAGAAGTGTTTCACGAAATTCAAGATTTATTATGACTTAATGCGTCCACGCTCCAAACCCAGATTTCTTTTGCCCCAAATCTCAAGTACACGTGCGCTTGAGCATCGCTTTGTCGTTCCACCTATA
>JAISWZ010000325.1 GCA_031270945.1 Clostridiales bacterium
AGTTCCTCCATCAGGCATGCTGCAAGCTCGATATTATTCTTTGCAGAAGCATTCTCCAAAAGCTGCTTCAAGCGAAATGGGGTTATCAGTCCCGCGCTGCAAAAAAGCCTGATGGACTCAATGTCTTCCTCCTTGCCCTTGATCAATCCTAAGTAGTGGTCCTTGACATATATCCTGTACTTCTTCTCAATGTCCTCAGGCAAGTCCGTAGGCCACACAAGCCTATAAGCTGCCATAAGCGCCTTGCACTGCACGGAGCTGATGTTATCAAAGTTGTTGTCGTAATTCTCATAGATCATCCCTTCTGGGCCGATGTAGTTGTATTTGCTCGTATCAACTCGCCAGCGCTCGTTGTGGACAAACCTGTAAAGTTCCTTGTCGTCTCGGAATACCCGCAAAACAACCCATTTTTTGTAATTAAGGCGGAAATCAAGCCAATTCACAAGGTTTGAATCTAGCCTTATCATGCCTTCCTGCACTTCGACTTCGCATATATCATCCAGCTTAATTGATGACCTGCTAATGTACTTGAGCGATTTAGGCAGCTTTATCTTTTTCTCTTTCGCAATCCTAAAGGTGCATTCAGTTCCTAAATATTCCACAGTGTCTGGAAGCTCGGTTCTTGCCCCGCCTATATGGAACGCCCAGTCTTCTATTCTTTCAAGCTTGCAGTCTCCAAAATCAATCTCATCGATGACGGCGTACATGAACGCCTCTCTTTCTACGACTTTCAGCGTTGATGGCATTGTAAGCCTGCGGCTCCGTAACCATCCCATGGCTCCCGCTCCTATGCTCACAACGCCTTCTGGCACAGCAACATCCTCATGCATTTCAAGGCTATTGGCACCTGCCGTCAAGCGCCCGTCAGCCGAAACCTCGAAAGACACACCGCTCTTGTGTGTTTTTATGGCCAATCACCTGCTTTCTTAGAGTGGATACCAAAATTCCGAAATGGCACCGGAAAAATCCTGGCGAATGCTTCAACTAGTTTGCTCGGGCTTCTGCGAGCAAACATCCGGATTTTTTCGGTGCCTCGGATATAATTTTGGGATATGCTCTTGGAGTGGATACCAAAATTAATTTTATGGCTTGTAAAAGTCACGCGTTAAAGCATCGCGCCTCTTTAGGAATTTCGGGATATGCGCTTATATGACTCTGCCGTAACATCCATCGGAGAAATAAACGCAAACAGCTTAAACACAAGGTTTGTCCGCCGCATCCGTCCTAGTGCATATCCCAAAATGCCATAAAAGTCACGCGATGCTTAAACAGCGTTTGTCTCGGGCTTCAACGAGCAAACCTGCTTAGCTTTTCTCGCGCCATATGCGCTCAGTCAAAACCTTTGTTATAAGGCCTTGATGGAGTTCGTGCTGCGAAATCATAGTATTCCCTACAGCTTCAGCGACTTTGACTTCGGCCCGCCCTTCTTGTTAATATCCGCCAACAATAATGCCGCAAGCTCGACATTTTCCGTTTGCGTTGCTCTCTCCAAAAGCTGATTATAGCGCAATGCGGTTATCAACCCCGCGCCGCTAAGCAGCCTTATAAACTCTATGTCATTTTCCTTGCCATCGATCAATCGCAAAAAGTTGTCCCTGACATAAACCTTGTATTTCCGCTCTACGTAACTTGGCATATCTTTAGACCATACAAGCCTATACGCCGCCATATGCACCTTGCTAAGCATCGAGCTGGAGCTGTCAAAGAGATCGTCGTAACATTCATATAGCAATTCTTGAAATTCGATATAGTTGTACTCTCTCACATCAGTGCGCCAGTTCCCGTCGTGGACAAACCTGTAAAGCTCCACTCCATCTCGGAACACGCGAAAAGTCACCCAATGCTTGTAAGGGACGCAGGCATAGAGCCAACGCGAAATGTTTGAATCTTCACTTATCATGCTTTCCTGCAATTCGACCTCGCTGACATCCCCCAAATAAATCGCAGAATTTCCAACGTGTTTGAGCGACTTAGGCAACTTCAGCTTTTGCTCTTTCGCAAGGGTAAGACTGCATTTATTTCCTATGTACTCCACAGTGTCTGGAAGCTCGGCTACTGCCGCGCATTCCGAGAAGGCGCCGTCTTCTATTCTTTCAAGCTTGCAGTCCCCAAAATCAATGTCGTAGATGCTTGCGCCCTTGAAAGCGTATTTTTCTATGACCTTTAGCGTTGATGGCATCGTGAGCTTATGGCACCTAAAGTTCTCCATCACTCTCTCTCCTATGACAACAACGCCCTCCGGGATAGCAACATCTTTCACCCTGCGCATTTTCGAGCCCTTGTCGTGCGCCGTCAAGCGCCCGTCATCTGAGACAGTGAAAGACACGTCGCTCTTGCGCTTTTTCATGGACTTTTAACCTGCTTTCCAATATATTGGCGTTTTTCGAACAATTCACTAAGTATATCTTACCTCAAGGCTTGCGTCAGCGCAAGCCTTGAGGTAAGCTACTCCGCAACTGGCGCCTCCCTTTGAAGCCTAGGCCAAGCGCTATCTCCTACAGCTCCAGCGACTTTGCCCTGATCTCTCGCAGTTGATCCACTAGATATGCCACAATCTCGACATTTTTGTTTTTCGCGGCATTCTCCAAAAGCTTCTTTAAGTGAAATGCGGATATCAGCCCCGCGTCATTAAGTAGCCTGATGGTCTCAATGTCTTCTTCCTTGCCCTTGATCAATTCCGAAAAATTGTTTTTTACATAAAGCCTGTACTTCTTCTCTATACGCTCAGGCAGGTCTATAGGCCATATAAGCCTATAAGCTGCCATAAGCGCCTTGCAGCGCTTGTGAGTGATATTCTTAAAGTTGTTGTCGTAATGGTCATATAGCATCCCTTGAGGGCCGATGTAATTGCCTTCGCTTGTATCAACTCGCCAGCGCTCATTGTGGATAAACCTGTAAAGTTCCTTGCCGTCTCGAACCACTCGCAAAGTCACCCAATCATCGACAAGAGCTCTATTGTGAAGCCAATGCACAAGGTTTGATTCTGACGTAATCATGCTTTCATGCAATTCGACCTCGCTGGCATAATCCAAGTCAATCGATATCGCGCCAATGTATTTGAGCGCCTTGGGAAGCTTAATCTTGCCCTCTTTCTCAAGATCAAGATCGCAATAATCCCCTATGTATTCCACTGTGTCTGGAAGTTCAGCTCTTGCCATGCATCTTTCGAACGCGCTGTGTTCTATTCTTTCAAGCTTGCAGTCCCCAAAGTCAATCTCATAAATGCTGGCGTTCTTGAAAGCGTATCCTTCTATGACTTTTAGCGTTGATGGCATGATAAGCTTGTTGCACTCAACCCCGAACATCGCATTCTCGCCGATGCACACAATGCCTTCTGGAACGAAAATGCTCTTCATTCTGCACGCATCCCTGCCTGCGCTGAACTCCTTCAACCGCCAATCGCTTGAGACAGTAAACTTCAAATAGTGCTTGCTCATGGGTCATACGCCATCTTTCTTATATATTCGTTTCACGAGCGCTCATCAGAATAAGAGCCAAGCCGCTTAACTCCCTGCATCTTTCAGGCATCCTCCTACAGCTCCAGGGACTTTGACCCGCTATTTCGCAGCTGCTCCACCAGGTATGCCGCAAGTTCTAGATTTTTCTTTTTCGTGGCATTCTCCAAAAGTTTCCTTAAGTAAAATGCGGGTATCAGCCCCGGGTTGCTAAACATCCTGATGGTCTCAATGTCATCTTCCTTGCCCTTGATCAATTTAAAAAAATTGTTTTTGACATAGCGCCTGTACTTCTTCTCTATGTGCTCAGGCAAGTCTGTAGGCCATATAAGCCTATAAGCTGCCATATGCGCCTTGCAAAGCTTGGGGGAGGCACCCTCAAAGTTGTTGTCGTAATGGTCATAGATCATCCCTTGAGGGCCGATGTAGTTGCATTCGCTCGTATCAACTCGCCAGTGCTCATTGTGGATGAACCTGTAAAGTTCCTTCTCATCTCGGAACACGCGTACAGTCACCCAATCATTGCCAGCAACTTCATTATGAAGCCAATGCACAAAGTTTGAAGCTGGCGAAATCATGCTTTCCTGCAATTCGACCTCCGTGGCAGAATCCAAGCAAATCGACATCGCGCTCATGTATTTGAGCGCCTTGGGAAGTTTTATCCTGTTCTCTTTCACAAGCTCAAGCTCGCAGTCATCCCCTATGTACTCCACTGTGTCTGGAAGTTTAGCGCTTGCCATGCATCCTTCAAACGCGCCGTGTTCTATTCTTTCAAGCTTGCAGTCCCCAAAGTCAATGTCACCTATGCTGGCGTTCTTGAAAGCGCCTTCTTCTATGACTTTTAGCGTTGATGGCATTATAAGCTTGTTGCACTTAACCCCCTGCATCGCATCCTTGCCTATGCAGACAATGCCTTCTGGCACAGCAATGCTTTTGAGTCTGCCCGCATCCATGTCTGCGCTGAACTCCTTCAGCCGCCAATCGCTTGAGACAGTAAATTTCAAATAGCGCTTGCTCATGGGCCATTCGCCATCTTTCTATGAGCATATCCCAAAATTCCGTTTAGGTATCGGCAATGCTTTAACAGTGTTTGCTCGGGCTTCTTTTTCAAGCCATGGGATTAATTTCAATATGCTCTTATACGAGTGTTTTTCACTAAAATATTTGACGCGCCCTCGATCTTGATCGAAATCCAACCGAATTTGGCGAATATTTGCGCCCTGAGCATATCATACCTTAATGCTTGAGCTTGCGCAAGCTGTTGGCGAGCCTCGCCTTTGAAGCTCGCCAATTCTTTTCGCTCACCAAAATAAGAATCAATCGCAAGCCGCTTACGCCCTGCCTCTTTCAGGCTTCCTCCTACAGCTCCTGCGACTTTGACCTGCTCTTCTGCAGTTGCTCCACCAGATATGACACAAGCTCAACATTTTTCGCCGTGTTTCAGGAAAATGGATTTGACCTGTTTTTCGTCGGATTTCGATCCTTGACGCCAAATCGCATCGAATCGGCGTGCCTCGATCCTCCCTCCCGGCTCCCCCTCTGAGGCGATAAGCCGCAAGTCAAGAAGACCATAATTTTTATTAATATTAGCGTTCTATTTGAAAAGTTTGATGATTTCATCAAACTTTAACATGCGCGTGAAATGCTTGAATTATCAAGGATTTCTCTAGGGTTTCTAAGCAATCATCAAAGGTGTCTATGCATAAATACGTTTACTGAAACCTTACTTTGAGCAATTTCACTCACTATATTGAATTTAAGATGAAATGTGGTCAGGTATAGCATGAATTTAATATCCATGGAGAGGGCGATGCGATAAGCGCAACCTGCCCTGTGCCTTGATCGCAGCCTAATGGGCGCAACCTGCCCTGTGCCTTGATCGCAGCCTAATGGCCGCAACCTGCCCTGTGCCTTGATCACAGCCTAATGAGCGCAACCTGGCCTTCGCCTTGATTGTAGCCTTATGGGCGCAACATGGCCTTCGCTTGATTTTAGTTTTTGTGGTACCACCTATCCTGTGCCTTGATTGTAGCCGAATGGGCGCAACAATCCCTTTTATCTGACTGCAAATACGGAATGTTTAAGCGGATCGAGCCTCGATTGGCTGACGATTTACTGGTGCGCTTCATATTGATAGCTTGTCTTTTTAAGTTACAACAGTGCCATGCTTGGTTGATTTACGATAATGCAAAATTGAAATTGTGTGTACAGGTAAAACCACACAACATTCCCCACCGATCTGAAATGGTCTGAGCGGTTATTAGGAAATGGCTCAAATCGACCGTTTCAGATAATTCGTTTTCGGCAATTGCTTTTTTAACATCCTGACCGCGTTCTAATTAATAAAGAATATGCTAAAATCCGAATCGCGACAGCAATTCAAAGTGATCCACTCATGTTTTGGCTTCATTCGGTTCTGCTGGTTCAATCAGGGTCTTGCATGGATACCGACTACACCTGCAGTGATTGTAGGCTTAGGGGGTACAACTTGCTCTTTGCTCTAATGTCGCATCTCTGTAGTGCTGGCAAAAACTATACGGACATTTTCATTTCCTGGTGAACCCATTGCTTTGACTGCGTAAATTGATCAGTTTGAGTGGCTTGAGCTTGGTTTTCTTGATTCCTTTTCATATTGCGGCCTTGCTTTGATGAGTTCAAATATAGCCATATGTTAATCGCTTTCAGATAATGCGAATTCAAAACCTGTGTTCAAGTAGAACTGCATGACATTCTTCACTGCTTAGGCAAGGCTCTGGTTAGCCTTTAAGGAATGGCGTAAAAATCGTGTTTCAGATAATTCGTTTTCGGCAATCGCCTAAATGTTGTCTCATGCTGAGCTTGCGCTAAGTTCTAATAAATGCGTAATATGATATTATCTGAATCTGGTTAACTGTTCTGATTAAGTCACATTCGCTGCTTATGCTGCTTTCGATTCGGTTGATGGAACTAAGGTCTTTTTGATTTTAAAGTTAACTTTGCCTGT
>JAISWZ010000342.1 GCA_031270945.1 Clostridiales bacterium
ACCTTGAACTTGGGGTACAGCAGAGGGGACGAGAAAGAGAAAGTAACAGAAAACTTCAACAGGTTTTGTTCGGCTTGCGGGGTCAAGCTTGAAGACACAGTGTTTTCAGCCCAGGTTCACAAGACCGATCTCCTGCAGGCGACAAGCGCTCTTAAGCGGGATGAGCCAGGCCCAAGCCAGCTGAACTGTGTTGACGGGCTTCACACGAACGAGCCCGGGGTGGCGCTGGTCACTTTCTTTGCTGACTGCGTTCCGCTTTTGTTCTACGATCCAGTCGAGAAGGTGGTCGCCGCCTCCCACGCGGGCTGGAGAGGCACAGCCGCAATGATAGGCATGAAGACTGTAGAGACGATGCAAGAGGTCTACGGATCCAAGCCTGAGAATATCCTGGCGGGGATCGGGCCATCGATTGGGCCTTGCTGCTTTGAGGTTGACGAGCCTGTAGTTGACGCGTTTCTAGAGAGCGTACCAGATTGCGAGCCTTTTATTTCGGCTCTGTACAAAAATGAGAAGAGAAAAATTGATCTATGGGGATGCAACAAGCACATTCTTTTGCTTGCGGGACTTAAGGGAAAGAACATCGACTGCGCCCCGCTTTGCACCTGTTGCCATTCCGGGCTGTTTTACTCGCACAGGAGAGACGGGGACAAACGAGGGAGCCTTGCGGCTTTGATTAGCCTTTAAAATCATATAGCAAAATTAAATATGGGGCTTGGAAAATTGGGATATACTCTTAAATTTTAGCAACGCGACTAGAGAGGATCATAAAATGCAGCACATCGTAGCCTCCGTGGAAGAAGGCAGCATAGCGAAAAAGGCTGGCATACTGCCCGGAGACGCCATATTGTCCATAAACGGCCAGGATGTATTGGACATATTCGACTACAGGTACTTGACCCAAGAGAGAAGGCTGAGCATATCCCTGAAGGGCGCTTCTGGGGATACCAGGCTTCTGTCCTTGAAGAAGAGGGAGTACGATGACCTGGGCATAGGCTTTGAGAGCGGCTTGATGGATGAGGCGAAGAGATGCTCAAACAACTGCGTCTTCTGCTTTGTTGACCAGCTTCCCAGGGGCATGAGAGACACGCTTTACTTCAAGGACGATGACACCAGGCTCTCCTTTCTCTCTGGCAACTACGTGACCCTGACAAACATGAGCCAAAAGGATCTGGAACGGATCTGCTTCTACCATCTGTCGCCAATAAACATATCAGTCCATGCGGCGGATCCTGAGGTTCGAAAATTTATGCTCAGAAACTCCAAGGCCGGGGATCTGCTTGGCAAGATCAAGATGCTTGCGGAAAACGGCACAACCATGAACTTTCAAATAGTCCTGTGCAAGGGGATAAACGACGGAGCGCAACTGGACTTCACAATAGAGACCCTGGCAAGCTTCATTCCGCAAGCGGAGTCTCTTTCAGTGGTGCCTGTCGGCCTATCCCGGCACAGGCAAGCCCTTTTCCCTTTGGAGGGCTTTGGCAAGGATTCATCGATCGAGGTGATAGAGCAGGTTTCGGCTTGGCAGGAAAAGCTTTTGGAGTCCAGCCAGACCCGCTTCGTCTACCTGGCTGACGAGTTCTATCTTGCAGCTGGGATCCCTGTTCCAGCTTATTCAGAGTACGAGGGGTTTCCCCAGCTGGAAAACGGGGTTGGAATGCTCTCGCTTTTTGAGAGGGAATGCTCGAAAGAGATTGAAAAGAGCAAGAAGCGAAACCTAATTATTTCACCAAGGCGGATCTCCGTTGCGACAGGCATGGCGGCGGGAGATTTCATAAGGCGCCAAGCGGACAAGATAGAGCTGGCCTTTCCGAAGATAAGAATAGACGTTCACAAAGTGGACAACCGTTTTTTCGGCCAGGGCGTAACTGTGGCCGGGCTCTTGACCGGCCAGGACATACTGGCGGCTTTAAGCGGCAAAGATCTTGGAAGCGAGCTTTTGATTCCTTCAAGCGCGTTGCGCGACCAAGCGTTTTTGGATGACGAGACCCTTTCGGGGCTTGGGGAGAAGCTAGGAATCAATGCCAGGGAGACAGAAGCCGATGGCAAGGCGTTCGTCAAAAGTATTTTGAGAGGAGATGGTTCACATGGCTGACGCAGGCAAGGCGAAAGACGGAAGCCTGGTTAAAGAGATAACAAACATGGACGAAGATTTCGCCCAATGGTACACAGACGTGGTAAAGAAAGCTGATCTGGCTGACTACTCTGAGATAGGAGGCTGCATAATCTTCAGGCCCTACGGCTACGCCATTTGGGAGCTGATTCAAAAGCAGATGGATCAGGTTTTCAAGGACACAGGGCACGAAAATGTGTACATGCCCCTAATGATATCAGAGAGCCTTCTGCAAAAGGAGAAGGATCACGTGGCTGGATTCGCGCCAGAGGTTGCTTGGGTAACCATGGGCGGGCACGAGAAGCTGCCGGAGAAGCTCTGCATAAGGCCCACGTCTGAGACCCTCTTTTGTTCCCATTACGCGAAGATCATTCAATCTTACCGCGATCTGCCCAAGCTGTACAACCAATGGTGCTCGGTGGTAAGGTGGGAGAAGACAACGCGCCCCTTCTTGAGAACCCGCGAGTTTCTTTGGCAGGAAGGGCACACCGCCCATGCCACGGCGCAGGAGGCCCAGGAAGAGACAATCCGCATGCTTAACGTCTACGCGGACTTTTGCGAGAACGTTCTGGCCATTCCTGTAATAAAAGGCCAGAAGACCGAGAGCGAAAAATTTGCGGGAGCTGAGAGAACCTATACAATCGAGAGCCTGATGCATGACGGGCAAGCCCTTCAGTCAGGAACCTCCCACAACTTCGGCGACGGCTTCGCCAAAGCCTTTGGAATCCAGTACACTGACGCCAGCAACAAGCTGCAGTATGTCCACCAGACTTCCTGGGGATTTACCACCCGCATGATTGGCGGATTGATCATGGTTCACGGAGACAACAGCGGGCTGGTCCTTCCTCCAATGGTAGCGCCTGTCCAGGTCATCATAGTTCCCATAGCCTCCCACAAGGAAGGCGTCTTGGAGAAGGCAAGGGAAATCAAAAGCTCTCTCTCAAAGACCATCAGGGTCAAAGTCGACGAGTCTGACAAAAAGCCTGGCTGGAAATTTAGCGAGCATGAAATGAAAGGCGTTCCGATCCGCCTTGAGATAGGGCCCAAGGACATAGAGAAGAACCAGTGCGTCATAGTCCGCAGGGATACTGGCGAGAAGGTCACCCTTTCCCTTGACTCCCTGGAAACCGATCTTGAGAAGGCCCTCAAGGACATCCAGTCTAACCTTTTGGAGAAAGCCAGGACTCACAGAGACTCCAGGACCTGCTCCGCAACGTCTCTTGAAGAGATGGGCAGCATCCTAAACGCCAAGCCCGGCTTTATCAAGGCCATGTGGTGCGGATCTCCCGAATGCGAAGACAAAGTGAAAGAAGTGACAGGCGCCTCTTCCAGGTGCATACCCTTTGAGCAGGAAAACATCTCCGACGTCTGCGTGTGCTGCGGCAAAAAGGCCGAGAGCATGGTGTTCTGGGGAAGGGCTTACTAGAAGTTGGAAGTTGGAAGTTAGA
>JAISWZ010000410.1 GCA_031270945.1 Clostridiales bacterium
AAATAGGCCACCAAAGAAAGTTGTCGAGCGGAGCCGCGTATAAGTCGTAGAAGCCAAAAGAATACCTTTCGAAGAGCAGTACTACTATGCACATCGCACACAAGGGCACAATCAAAATCGCAATTGTTGCCGCAACGTGCGTTCCAACTCTTCGGGTTATTACTCCTAATTAAAATGAGTGCGAATAGAGCAGCAAGACAACGCACAAAATTACCAGGAATTCTTGATTGCCAGGCATATGGAAGCCGCTCCAGAGCATGCCTGTGAGTAGGCACAAGGCCCATGCCGTCAAGACAGGCAGCCACGCGATCACCAGTCCTGACATATGTTGAGTTCATTAGCCTTAGCCTGGCAATCAGATTGCCAGAAGATGTCTCGGCTTTTCTTGGCGCACAACCAATGCCGCAGGTATAATCTGCATGATGACGGCCAGGTAATAAGCAACCAGCATTGGCTCATCTATTGCAGCATTGCTTAGAGCATATCTCAAAATTCCGAAATGGTCCTCGGATATAATTTCGGGATATGCTCCGAATGCGATAATTGCAATCAAATATCCGGCAAGAGAAATGGCTGTTAGAGGCCAATATCTCTTTAGGTTTTCTTTGATCATGGTGACGCATGCGGCACAAAACCCCATAGCCATCAACTCCTATCAAATGTTATCAATGTATGTATCGGTCTGCGGGACGCGCAGGCCCTGATTCACTTCATCCAGCATCCTTTGCACCAAAGGGTTGTCCGCTTTCAAAGAACTGCACATATACTCGCAATATCCTCTGGAATCTGAATTTCTCATCTCGCTTTCGCCTGTTGCTTTATGTCAAAGTCGTCTATGGTTGCATATCGTCGCTGTTTTTGATTCCAACGGTCTGCAGGGAAACTAAATCGTTTTGCATCTTGAATTTATTGCTGCTAGTTGTGGTTTGTTGGCGGGGACTGCAACTCTGGCTCTATCTCATGTTTGTCTTGCTCTTGAGAACTGTTTAAGCTTTTGTGTTTGCGGCGGTACCTTGCGTACATAATAATGGTGATGACTGTGGGAACATTGCAAGCAATTAACAGTCCTGCAGCCACTAACAATCCGTGGTAATGATCAAATGCGAGAACAAGAGATAATACAAAAGATATTATCGGGGGTATTTTGCCATTAAAGCTAAGAAACATTAATTGAAAGATTATAAACATTGAATAGTAGATCAAAAATATTAACACTGTTCCCACTAAATCCAATATATCCATAGGGCACCACCTTGTATTAGCGAGTGTTTTATGCCAACCTTAAATTTCGAGAATTCTTGATATTTAATTTTCTTTTTCCACGCTGTATGAAATTCGCAGATATTTTCTATATATTCGATTGGTTATAAATGTAGGTATGTTCATAATAATCAGCACAAACAAAATAATTATTAAACTCCCCATAGTATACTCATAATCAAGAGAACTTATAATGCTTGCAATATAAGCTAGCGGCAACGAAATGAAAAAAGAAACATATGGAATTATCAAACCGTTTTTCCTCATCAATAACCATTGGGCTACTGTTAATATCAAAATGTAGCCAACATAAACTGCTACGATTTTAATAATAATAATGAGAATCTCAACTGGACTCATTAACTCACCCTTTCCAAATTTAGAAGTTGTGAAGCCCGAGGCACATTCTGCCCATCAATCACGCTTGCAAACCTTTTCATTGAGTCGAAGGCATTGAGCGCTTGTGAACTGTCAGGGTACTGGATCTTTATCTTGTTTCCCACGCTGTCGCACTCGTATTGAATGTAGTGATTGCTAAAGCTGTTCACTTGCGCAATTCTCCCAAGCAGATCCAGCAGATCCAGGGAAAAGCTCGTCGTGCCCAGACAGTCGGTCATCTGAACCAATTTCCCGGACCTCCTGCTCCGGCGTCCCGTCCTGTCTGTCATCCCTGTAAAGCCCAGCCTGGAGTTCGAAGGTCATGCACAAAATGCGAGCTGTGCCCGAGAGAGTCCGTTACTGTGGTGACATTCCCGTTGCAATCCCTTTCATAATACGTGGAATTGCCGTTTTTGTCTGTTGCTGTTGAAATTTGCCCAGCTGCGTCAATATGGCTAATAACGGAAACAACGCGCCCTAGAGAATCGTTAGAATCCTTAGATGAGGCCAAGGCACGAGCCCATCCCCTACGCTTCTACCTTGTCTTTCCTAAATTTGAAGAAGCGCATTTTTCCGATTCTTTAGGCTCATAATCCCCCAAATCCTCCCGCCGTTCGCAAGTTAAACGTTTAACCTGCGAGGGCGGCAACAAAAAAAGCGCTGGATTAAATGCTCACCCAGCGCCTCACACACACTTAGAGCATATCCCAAAATTCCGAAATGGTAGCGGAAAAATCCTGGCGAACGCTTCAACTAGTTTGCTCGGGCTTCTGCGAGCAAACACCCGGATTTTTCCGCTGCCTCGGATATAATTTTGGGATATGCTCTTACTTCAAGCGCGTTACCACCTTGTTGAACCCGTTTTCTGCATACCTGTGCAATGCCTCTTCCATCCCTGCGGAATCACTCTCATCGATGATCTCGATTAAAGTGTCTGTTACGATCATGTTCTTAAACGGAAGCATGACTGCCTTAAAGACAAATGGAAGCTTTCTTCGCGCAACAGCGGAAAAGCAGCAGTCAACGCCTTTGATTCCATACGCCATGGGCTGAGATTCCGCTACTGCCACCGCGAAATCCGACCGGTACGCGACCATGATGTATCGGGCCTCTTTGTAATGCTTGCGCCAGCTCTTGAGAATCCCAGTTTTAACGCTGTCAAGGTCTGCCGAAGCTAAGTAAATGTCTATCAGGCCTGGATTGTTGCATAATGCCTCTCGCAGGCTTACAAGAAGCTGTTTCGTAAGCGGTGGGAGCGCTTTTGTGTAGCCAGGCGCGTTCTTGTTCAGCTCATGGTAGACAAACATGACAAGCCCACCCCAAATTTCATAAAACTCCATGGAATCCAATGTGTTCAAGTTAGAAGTGCCCGCCTCTTCTATTGGATGGCAGCATTGCTTGTACGTCTTTCCGCTTCCGCAGGGGCAAAGCTCATTCATTTTCACTTTGCTCTTTGCAGGCTCGCCTTGATCCTCAGGGTCGTCGGCATCGTCTAATTCAGACCAGTTATGCCCATTGTAGATCTTCAGGCGGGTTTTGTCTTGCGCGCGATAGACTCTATCAAGCAGCTCAACCATCAGCTCTTCAGGTGCAGAATCAAGCCCGTACTTCTTCAGCGTTTCCGGGATAAACTTCAGGTTGAAGTCCTCTTCGCACTTTTCCCTGATCTCGTCATAGCATCTTATGGCTGTGCCGCTAAGCGGGAACGCGGCGGAAAAAAGCTCTCTGATGCTTTGCCATGCTTGCTCCTGTTCCTTGTCACGGTAATCAGGGTTTGCGTACTTCAAGAACTCCGCCTTCTCTGGCGCGTAAGCGGTCTTCCCTATATGCGCCGCTTCCATTTGAGTGACATAATCAAAGTCCTTGATGGCGTTTTTGTGAACTATGCTTTCTTTGTAGAAGCAGTACTTCTTGTACTTGAGGACAAGCGGCAAGAGCAAGCGGCGTATCCCTGCCGGGTCAATAACGCTTCCGTTATGCCTGCAATAGATGTCAGCGAGCTCCTTGACCTTGATAGCGCCATAAAGGTTGACAGCCGCTTTGGCGTACATGTTCAAGGTTTTTCTAAGCTCCAGCTGCGATTGAGGGCAGTCTTGCAGATCTTTTTCGTTGTTGTACCTGTCAAAGACTTTCTTGGCCATGCTATCCGTCATTTCATCGCTCCTTGCTAAAAGCGCATCCCAAAATTAAAGTTGGTGCATTACGAAATTTTGGGATATGCTCTAAAACGTTTTGCTGACCGCAATTCGTTTCGCCATGCCGCTTAATCCCCGATATATCTCAATGTTTTCAGAAGGCTGCTCCAAGCCCATAAACGTGTCATAGACAATCACGTCCTTGAAAGGCAGAAGCACCGTCTCAAACTTGTACGGCAGCTCCATTTGCGCGGATTGCGATATGGTATGGCTTATCCCTTTGATGCCATAAGCTTTATGGGTCTTGAAGTCAAAGGCTACGGCATGCTCAGGCTCATAGTTGATCATCAGGTAAATGCCCTTTTTGTAACGGTTGCGCCAGCTTCTGACGATCTCGACCTGATCAGCCGGGATCTGTCCTTCGGCCAGGTACTTGTCGATCCATTCCGGTTTCTCGCAGACTTCCTCCCGCATTCCGAAGAACTGGAAATCTTCGAGAGAGTTAGGGTACTGCGCTATCACCTTCTCTTTTAAGGTATGGGTTCTTTCATTGACGAACGCCAGGAGCCCGTACCAAGTCTCATAAAACAGCTTGCAGTCACTTTTGCTTAACTGAGCGGTTTTGGCTTCCTGAATGGGGTAGCAGCAATCCTCATAGAGCTTTCCGCTTCCGCAAGCGCAGGGATCATCCAGGTAGATCTCATAATAATCCTTTAGGTTCGGCAAGTTTTGGGACGTTACATTATTTTCGAACTCCTCGGGTGTCAAGCCTTTGTGCTTTTGAAGGCGGGTTTTCTGGAGCGCCGCGTTAACCAGGGCTGCGAATTCCTCAGCCTTTCTCTGGTCAGTGAAGACTATCTGGTGCTTCGCTGCAACTTTCTTAAGATCCTTAAGTCGGTCTTTCTTGCAGATTCTGCGGACGTCCCGCAAAAACTTGATTGCTGAAGGGTTCTGCGGAAAAGCGCGGCGGATCAAGGCGCCTACCTTTGCCCAGGCTTCCTTCTCATCCATGTCGCAGTGCGCTGGATCCGCGTACTTTGCGAACTCGGCTTTGCTTGGCGAATACCTGGGCTTGCCAGCCTGGTCCTTTATCAATTTCTGTACGCCGTCTAAATCCTTCAAGCCGCTTCTTTTGACCACGTAATCATCGTAAAAGAAGTATTTCTTGTTCGCCAGCACATAGGGCATCAAGAAACCCTTTATGTTGTGCGAGTCAATCGCCATCAAGGTTATGTCAAACTCGTCAAGCAAATCCCTGCTGGAGATGACCCCGTAAAGGTTAACCGCCGCTTCTGTCCAAATGTTGAGAGCCTCGACAAGCTGCCTCATCGGTTCAGGACATTTGGCAACCAGATTTTCATGGTTTTGCATCTCGTAGATTCTCTTGGCTTCTAATTCTGTCATTTTAGCGCATCCCAATTCAAGAGGCGTTGCAGCCCATAAGCATGGGATACTTTCAATGCCCCCTTTGGTTTTTGGGTTTTTGGCTTTTTTTTTGTTTTTTTTATTTTTTTTTGATTTTTTTATTTTTTTTTTTTTTTTTTTTTTTGAGTTTTTTGTCTTTTTATGAATCCAGCCTTGTTATCAATCCGTGCATGGCCGAAAGGGCAATAACCCCCTCAAGTTCCTTCCTAGACGCTTCGTCAATCTCGCTCTTGTCAATTCTGATGCATCCGTCAGTTACAATTTTGTCCTTGAACGGCAAAATCACAGCCGCGAAATAATAGGGAGGCGTTCTGCTTAGAAAGTTTGAGATAGACCATGACACGCCTTTGACGCAAAACAGCTTGTCCTCGCCCGTTTCAGTTTCAGCAAGCACGATGTCATGCTTCGATGCAGGGCTAACCATCAGGCACGACTTTTTGTTGTAGTGGCCTCTCCAGGACTGAAGCAGGGCCTTTTTCTCTCCGAAAAACTTGCCCTCGGCCAGGCATTTGTCTATCCATATCGGATTTTTGCACAATTCTTCTCTCACTCTGGCATAAACGTTTATGCCTTGCTTGTCGTCTGGGTGAATCACCTCGTCTTCCCTGGGCACGATATGGGTTCTTTCGTTTATGAAATGCATAAGCCCAATCCAAGTGTCGCAAAACAGGTCGCTATCGCTTGCGCTTAGGCTGGCGTTGGCGCCGGCGGCTTCAATGCAGCAATCCTGCAAGCTTTTTCCGCTTCCGCAAGGGCAGGGAACCCTGAACGCGACAGTGGAGTGGTTCTTTTGATCCAGCTTTTCTAGATCCCATGGGCCGCCCCTGTTTATCGAGTCCATAAGCTCGCGGGGTGTCATCCCGCTGTACTGGCGCATGCGGGTATGCAATACAGCTTCTTCATGGAGCTTGAAGAAGATTTTCCGCTTCTCCACTGTCTCGAATGAAATGTCGCAAGTTCCTTCCAGCAGGGAAAAATTTGATATGTCGTAGCCTAGCTCCCCGTCCATGACAAGCTCCCGCATGAAACGGTCAATGTTTGACATCGGTGAGGTGATTGCGACAAACTTTCTGACAGCCTTCCAGCGCTCTGCTTGATAAGGGTCTCGGTATGACGGATCCGCGAACTTCAAAAACTCTTCTTTGCTTGGGTTGTACGCCGCCGCCAGCCCTTTCTGCGAATCATGCAGGAACCTTATGTACTCAAAATCCTCGGTTCCCCACGAGTCGGCCAGGAAATCCTTGCAGAAGAAGTAGTTCCTGCGCTTCAGCACGTACGGCAAAAGCAGATCCTGCACTTCTTGGGGCGTTACCGGCATTTTCTCATGCTCGGTAAATATCGAGGCCAGCTTCCTTTTCGAGACGCAGCCATAAAGGTTGACAGCGGCCCTCGCATAGAGATCCAGCGTTTCGGCAAGCTCAGCCTTGTCTTCCGGGCAGGGCTTCAAGTCGCTTTCCTTGTTGAACCTGTTGAATATTTGCATTGATTCGGATTTTGTCATTTATATTCTCCGTTTGCGAAATTTATAAAAAGCTTAAATCAAATACTTGAACGCCACAGGGTCTTTTACTTCATCCCCAGCCTTGTTCAAGTCCAGCTTATAGTACTTCACGTCATGCCATTCCCCAAACTTGTAGCCCATTTTAGGAAACGTCGCCAAAAGCTCAAACCCCATTTTTTCATGGAAAGCCTCGCTAGCCTCATTTGGGCAGGCGATTATTGCCATGGCCTGGACAAAGCCCTGCTTTTTCAATTCAGGGAGCAAGGCGCTGTACAACGCAATGCCCGCCCCCTGTCTGCCTTGCCCTTCCTTGATGTAGATCGAGGTTTCGCAAATCCACTGGTACGCCTTTCTGGGATGATACGCGTGGGCATAGGCAAACCCTATAACCCCGCCATCATCCTCGCAAACATGAAAGGGGAAAAACTCTTGGATCTCTTTCATTCTCTCCCGGTACTCGCCAGCCGTAGGCGCGTCCAGCTCGAAAGAGGCAGACGTGTCCTCGACGTAATGGGCGTAGATCGCCGCAATGGCTGGCGCGTCCGAGAGCTCAGCCTGTCTTGTTGTCATTTTGCACCCGGCTTATGCCCAGCGGGCAATTTGGCGCTTTTTTTAGCGCCTTTTTTATATTTTGCGCTTTTTCTTGTTGCCACAGTGTAGATGCAAGCCATTATCGCTCCACCCAGGAATCCGGCCATCAGCTCTACCAGCAGCTGATCCCACGAAAGCGACAGCGCCCCCGCAAGCCAGAGAATGCCAGCCCCCAAGAGCAGGGCCAGGCATTTGCATATCGATGAGGGGACTATCGCGAATACCCTTGACGCGAACTTGCTCCCCAGGTCATAACGGGAGATGAATTGCCATGAAGCCAGCATCGCCACATTGCCTAGCGCGGCAAAGGGAACCGCTATCCAGTATGGCTGGACTCCAACGAGCTTGGCCAAAACCTCTGCCGCCAGAGCGACGGCAATCCCATACCCAAGCCCGCTGCTCTCAACCGCTATAAGAAGCACTGCGTTTGCGAACGCTATGTCTAGCATCTCGTTTTGGAATGTGGTGCGGACTATTGCTGCCAATACGGCATATATCGCCGCTATTGCAAGCTTTTCCTTGTTTTTCATGCCTGTCCCGCCTATCTGTGTCGTAAGCGCGCCCCAAAACTTATTATTTGGGGATGCGCGCTAAGCTGTATATAATCCGTGTCGTAATGAGCCCGCGTTGAGCTCATGCCTTTCTCGCTCAAAAGCCTTTATTTGCCATGTCTTGGAAATTTTGCCAACGCAAGCTGTTTTTGTTTTATTTTTATTTTATTTTTTTATTTTTTTATTTTATTTTTTCTAAAGGCCCAAATCCGGCGTTTTGCGCAGGCGAAAACTTAGAGCGCATTCCAATACTTGTGATACGCTCAATCGCTAGCGCAAATCATAGCCAGGCACCCAGGATTTGTGATTACCTCCTGGTCGCGGTCAATCTTCATTCTTTCAAAAGCGGGCTGAGCCTGAATGAATGTGTCGTAGATTATCACGTCCTTGAACGGCAGGAGCACTGTTTCAATGACGTATGGGAGCTTCCTGGGCGCGGCCAGCGAAAGCGCCATGCTAAGGCCCTTGATCCCATAGAGCTTAAGCGTCCCCTCAAAGTCAAAGGCCGCGACCGAGTGTTCAGGCCTATGCTCAAGCATAATGCCCATGCTTGTCTTGTAGATGTCGCGCCATGACTTCAAGATCTCAAGCTTTTCCTCGCTCACGTCGCAAACGCTGATGTAGTCGGCGATCAGTGACGGCTCCGCTTCCAGGTATTTGCGAATCTCCAAGTACTGCGCGTCGGCTAGGACATTTGGGTATATCGGCTTCAAGTCCACTTTCAAAACATGCTTCGTCCTGTTGACGTAGCCAAGCAAGCCGTACCAGGTTTCAAAGAAAAGCTGGCAGTCCTCTTTTGAAAGCTGGGCCGTCTTGGCGTTTTCGATGGCTCGGCAGCATTCCCAGTACTTCTTGCCGCTGCCGCATGGGCAAGGGTCGTCCATTTCCGTCTTCTGAAACGTTCGAAGCGCATCACGGGGCAAGACCTTCGATATCAATTCTGCCGCTTCAACAGAGGTATGGCCTTTGTGCCTGTGAAGGCGCAAGCTGTTGCACGCTTCATTTAGCACCCCAAGCATTTTCATCTTTTGCTTCAAGGACCTATGCGGCAGGTTTTCAAACACTTCCAGATAACCAGACGCTTTTTCCTCGTACTTGCCCGCGAACCACAGTCTGCCAAACCATATTTCCATTCTGGGGCTATCTGGAAAGGTCTCATCCATTAACTCGTAGAGCTCGTCCCACAGCTTTTTCTCCCGCTTGTCCTGGTAATAGGGATCCGCGTATTTCAAGAACTCGGCCTTCACTGGCTCATATGGAGGCACTGGCTGCAAATCCTCATGATGGCGGATGACCATTTCGATATAGTCAAAGTCGTCGATTGTGAAGCCTGTCACGATGTAATCCTTATAGAAGCAGTAATCCTTGTTTTCCAGGATGAGCGGCATCAGCAATTCGCGGATTTCCTCAGGCTCAACACGGATTTTGTTGTACTTGTTGTAAATAGCGGCAAGTTTCCTGGGCTCTATGGCACCGTACAGATTTGTTGCCGCTTTGGTGTACATGTCCAGGTTCTCCCGCAGACTTTTCCGGCTTTCCGGCAGATCTTCGGAATCCGGGCCCAGCGGCTTGTTGTACCTTTCAAAGTTTTTAATCGACAGGCTTTCTTTCATTTTCTTCTCTCCAATCCTCTATGGGCTGGCCGCCGCACGGCAGCTTTGGCATATTCCAAATTTTTAATTTAAAGCGCCGGATTTTCGGAACTTGAAATAAAATTTGGGATATGCCTTAAGCATGTCCATAACCTGCCTATTTTAACCATATGTTAGCAGGGAATTGGAGAAAAATATAACAGTTCATTCGGTGGATTAAGGTTTTGCCTACGCCGCACTAGTCTCAGCCTATTCTTGAAACCGCCAGTTTCGCTATGCTTTGCTTAACCTCTTCGTCAAAGTTCAAAAAGGACTCTGGTATGTTTACTTCTGACACTGTGAAGTACGTGTCAAAAATGATCATGTCCTTGAACGGAAGCATCACAGTCCTGAACAAAAACGGGATCTTGCGCTGCATGACAAGAGACGGGGCTCGGCTTATTCCCTTGAAGGC
>JAISWZ010000429.1 GCA_031270945.1 Clostridiales bacterium
TCTGAAATTGGGGATGTGCCCCTAAATAAGCGTCAACCAAGTCAAAGGATACGATTGACAACTATCGAAATATGAGGCATAATGAAGAAACGGGTAGAAAACACAATGGAAGGAGAGGCTATGTGGATATTAGGGAGAGCTTCTACAAGGGAAGCAACAGAATTTATACAATCCTCACAGACGTGACTTGGAACAAAGAGCGAGAGAAGAACATAAGGCGCACATCTCCTATCGGGAAGGTTGAAGGAGGGTTCTTCACCCCAAACAGAAAAGTCGGATGGATGGTAAAGCGATATGGCGAAAGGCCGGAGAGCCTGTCGGCAAAAGAAACAAAGCTGGTTGAGCTTGTCATGAATACTTACCGTGACCGGATCGCTTTGTCGGAAGAAGAGAAGGAAGCGGATGAGTTTCCAAGAAAAATTATTAGGTGCACAAGCGCCGAGCTAGAAGAAGTGAAGATTGACATAAAGCGGATTGAAGTGCTGCTGAGAGAGGCCTTTGGCGATGAGGACGGAAAAAAGCTCATGTCTTTGGGCTGGCAAACCTTCATGAAGAGAAAGCCTGAAAACATCGAACCCGGACTGCTTGACAAAATCGCTCCAAAGCATGTCAAATTGGGAATGCAAGCTTTGGACGAGCTGGCCAATCGGATTGAGGTCGAGGGAATATGCGATGCCTATGAGAAATTCAAAGATAACCAATGGGTTGACCAGCTCACGGACGTTGACCTGGTGACAAAATCCATCCCATGTGATCTATTGCCTTTCCCCATGGGAGAAGGGCTTGAAGCGGAGATATCCCTTGTCCGAAGCCGCGAATCGGGAATGCCATTGGCTAGCTGGCCTGGAAGCGTGAACTATTTAAACATGAATGGGTCACAGATCTTACGCATCGCAAAGGAGCTAGATCTCACCCCCAGATGCGCCATGCTAGGAGATGAATACGCAAACTTAAGCAAGATATCTGGCATTTTCAATCCTGGCATATCGTTTCTGCAAAGAATCAACCCCAACTACGCCTGGGTGAACGAGGCTATAAAACATGACTGGAACTTCTACAAAGTGAGCTCCGTCAGGCTAGATGGCCGCATCTATTTCTACGGCGCAGAATCAGCATTCAGATGGGTCTACGCAATATCAGATCCTGACAAAAAAGACTCAAGCCATCTCCACGCTTTTGCCAATGGCCCTTATGTGCCACGGGAAGACGAAACTGTGCTATTCGAAGCCCCTTGCTACTTGCATAAGCCTTTTTGCAAGGAAGTAGCAAAATCGCAAAGGATTCCGTTCTTGGATAGGCTTCATGACGAATATGAGTTTTTGGTAAATAACCCAGATGAGCCCCCGTCTGATGAATTTGAAAGGTTTATCATCATAGAAAATCTGCAAAACGGCAAGCGAAACATAGAGTTTTACGAAGAAGCGGTCGACCAGCAGATGAAGAGCATTTTTGGGTTCATTTGCTTTATCACAAACGACCTGAACATATTTGACACCAAATCCGCTATGCTGGACTATTCCATCAGGGAGTACGTTACAAGGCCTTTCTTTGAAAAAAAGCCGGAAAACAACGCTATCTACGATGAGGACAGGCTATTGGCAAACACGTTTGTCTACCTCTTGTCTGAGATGATTTACAGGTTCATTGACAAGCCGTGCTAGGGGCAAGCGCAAGTCCAAGCGACGTTCCTGCTTTTTGAGGACCTTTGGGAGATGAGATGGCGTTATGCAAACGCTAGATTTTAGGATGTGCACTTGATATGCACTTATTAAAGGAATGCTTAAAGCGTGAGCGAAGCTCACGCTTTTTTATATTTGTGATCACTCGAATTCCATGGCAAAAAAATCTAGTGACGAACATAAAACGCGGCCCGCCTCAGAACCCAGGCGGGCCGCTCTGCTACTAATATTGATATTGGTTTCTATAACCTAACAATATAATATTTTACCATGGAATTTATATAAGGCCAATGATCTGAATGTCCGCTTGCGCACCCTTGACTGCCAATTCTACGACAGCGACTTTTTCTTAAGCTCATCAAGGTCTTCCAACGCTCTAGCTAAAGCATCCGTGTGTTTAAGCAGCCTACCGAGAAGCTCCTTTATCGACTCAGTCATTTCCCCGTCAATGCAAACCAGGATATCGTGATCCGTGAGCTTTGCGCTTCTGCGGCGCAAATCGGCGACATCGGAAAGCGTCAGCAAGTTTTGGGTGTAAAGCAGGTTGAGAACTTTTATTCCGCTTTCGCTGAACAAGTCATCGAACGCTCTGGAAAGCATAAAGCCATCGACCTCCAAGACGTCCAAGATTGATTTTTGAAAGTAAGCCAAACTTCGTCTATGGGCTGAGATCTCCTTGTTGATCAAATATTCGAAGTCTTTTTTGTGCTGCGCTTCGTCCGTCAAGTGCCCCTTGTTGATCCTTGGGTATTCGCTATTCTTTCGTACCTTGTCCATTTGAGTTCCTCCTTGAAATCAAAGGTTTTGGGAATTTTTATAACGTTTTCCCGAAATTTAGACTTTTTTTCTTTTGATTAGTCTCATAAAATGTGGTATGATTAGCATTAAATAACAAGCATATTCTTGTGATTTTGGCATGGCTTTGTGCATATCCCAAAATTCCAAAATAGGCGCCGCAAAAGTCATCGCGATGCTTTTACGCGTGAATTTTGCAAGCCGTAAAATTGATTTTGGGATATGCACTAAGCGCGAACGATATCACGGCCCCGCATTTCCAGACGGGCCTAGGGAGCGGAAAGATGCGCTTTTCGCTCATTACAACAGAGAAAGCGGCGAGACATTATATGGAGCTTAAAGACAACATCAAGAAGCTGAGAAACGAAAGAGGCCTGTCTTGCGATGAGCTGGCTATGCTCCTTGGCGAGCCTGAAGCAAGCACAAGGGAATGGGAAACAGGAGAATCCCGCCCAACCGAAAGCGCCATGAGAAGGATGTGCAGTCTGTTTGGCATAACCATGGCAGAACTGAAGCTAGTGGAAGAGGACAAGAATGCAGGGTTCATGATGTATGCGCCACTAAGCCCAGAGGCGAGAAGGTTTGCCTCAGATCTGCACGACAAGCTCTTGGGAGCCGTGCGAGGGCTGGATAGGCACGAGGAAGCCCAGAACTTCGCGTCCTCCATGTACACGTTCCTGTCTGATCTGTTCACTTGCTCATCCCTCCTGTCTTCGGTTTTGATGGAGGACAAGGAAGCGCAAGCCAGATCCGCCGAAGTCTTCTCGCAAATGCGCAGAATCTCAGACATGGACTACAGGAGCATGTGGGACAAGCTGGAAAAAGCCTTCTATCAGGAGGTGCCAGAGGACTCCGAACTGGACAGCAGAGAGCTGGCCATGGCAAACGGCTAGAAAGCATTGGGAAGAGCATAAAGCCCGCGATTTTCGCGGGCTTTATGCGCATGAGCCTTTATATATACTTATAAATTCAAAAAATTTCACAATATCACTCAATGATCTGTAGAATCTCATCCTCAGTTACCACCCAGCGGTTGTCTATCTTGGCGGCTTTGACCTTGTGCCGAATAGTCGCGGACAGTTCCCTTTTGTCAACAACCGTCTGCCAGCGCTCATTGACGCCGCAGAGCAGGATCCCTCCGCTTGTTGAGACAACAATCGCCTGGGCAGTGTTTGAGGGAGATGACGCTTTCAAAGGCGTGTATAGCTCCAACAGGTCTTCCCTGGTCAAAATGTCCGGCAGGAACCCAGTGATGTCCGAAAGCCCCAGGGTTCCGGTCTTGTAGCGAAGCCTTCTGACGAAGCTGTCTTCTAGGGTCTTCTTGGCTTTTGCGACTTCAGGATCAATTTCCGTCTCTAGCTGGGATAGGTCTATTGTTGCGGACAGGTCTGGGAGTGCAAGAGAGAAGTGCTTGAGATGAACTTTCATGGTGCCTGGATCTAGCGAGATGGAGGGGTTGCTCCCGATTTCAAACAGGATGTCCGCCCCTTCTTTCTTGGATATGCACTTTCCGTCGAAGATAACTTCCTCGCCTGACTCGTCCAGGCATAGGAGCGATGCGTCAAGCTTCGTCTCTACCCGCTCCCCGGTATCTGAGTCGCAGTGCATGACCATGACAATGTAAGGCCCTTGGCGCTGCATGCCTTCAAAGACAAGCGTGTAATCCCCCATGTTTTTCTCCAGGGATCCCTTGTTGGCGAAGTCAAATAGATCAACAGCGCTTATGGCGGTGTCAGGGGAATAATCGAGAACGCAAGAGCTCAGCCTAGCGGTAACCGTACCCTCTAAGCTTCTCAAGGGCTCGAAGTCCATCCGCGCCAAGATCATTCTGTTTTCAGGAAAGTGATAGAGGGATGGATATGCCTTGATCTGCATTGTTGCAGCTACTTTTCCGATCTGGCTTCTGGCGAATAGAGGGGACACCCCTTCAAACAGGGACAAATGGGATGATTCAGAGATGTCATATTCCAAAGCCCCTGCCTGCTTGATCTGCAGACAGAGAGTGGATCCGGTGTTTGAAAAGTCAGCGCCAATCACTTCGATGGATCCCCCGCTTCCTGAGAAGGGGACAGGCTTGACCAAAGATTTCAGGCTGGAATACGCAGGAGAAAACAGGGTAAAGTCTATGCTTGACTCATAGTCCGAAAGCTTGTCCCCAAGCTTTAGCCTAAAGCCGTCGCCCTCTCCAAGAGATCTGTACGCCAGAACCTCTTTGGGCAAGCTCAGCGCTAGATCCCTCCCTACCGCCATTCCCTCCAGGCTCTCAAGAGACAGGGTTCGCCTGTCTCCCAAGGGCTGGTTTAAATATATGACAGTCGACAGCGGGCCAAGGGAAAACTTGCTTAACATTTCTCCAAGAGGGTCTGTCCTGTCTGTGGTGTTGGCAAAAATAAAAGCGGAGTTGTTTGCGGGTGCCGCAGGAGGATATAATACATTCGCGATGGCAGCCAAAGCTTCCCTCTCCAAGGCGTATTGCCGTATAAAGTAATAGGCGGCCGCGTTCACCGCTATCAAGATGGACAAGCAAATGACAGCGACAACCCGCATATCCCGCTTCTTTATAATATTCAGCCTAGGAGAGGCCGGCATAAACTCGTCGCCAGGATCGCTAGACCCATGAAGCTCAGGATCAAATACGGATACATCCTTGATGAAATCCAGGCTCTCCAGATCGTCGAATTGGCTTTCGCGAACCTTGTCATCCCGCAATAGCGCCTCCAGCTCGTCATCCAGGTTTGGATTGTCCTCTGGAAGCTTCTTGCTCTTCAATAGCTGCTCAACAGCTTTTTCGTCATCCATGGCTGCACCCGCTTGCGCCACGCTCCTGGGCATGGCTGTATTTTGGTTTTAATTTTTTTATTTTTTGTTTTATTATTTTTTTATATTTATTTTATTGTTTTTTTATATTTTTATTATAAGATCAGCATATTCGGTTTTTCAAGCTTGGCTTTTAAAACTTTGCTTTTTCAAGCGTTGCTTTTTCAAGAGCAAACCTCATTCTTGCTCTTCCAGAATGCTTGCTCTGCCCTTACGGCGCCATGAACATCGGGGCGGCCGCGCTGATAAGCAGTATCAGGGCCAAAAGCCCGGCTACAATGCCAGCGATCGCCCTTTTATGGATTCTCATAAACCTCTTCATTTTGCACCTCGTTTGGCTCGCCGGAGGCGAGCCCTTAGTTTTCCGCGTCCAGCGGACGCGGAACGCGTTTTTTCTCTCTCGATTTAGTATTTCCCGAGAGGCTTGATAAAAACCGTGAAACTGTTGCCGACTTTCCGTTCTTTTCTTTCGGGTGAGTGATAAACAGATTTCTTTTTGCCCTGGTCATCCCAACGTACAATACCCTGCGCTCCTCTTCCAGCGCATCGGGATCCTTCAGGCTTAGCTTGTGGGGTATCATCCCGTCTATGGCGTTGGCTATGACAACTGTGTCAAACTCAAGACCCTTGGCGCCGTGCAGGGTAGAAAGAAAGACTCCGCCGTGCTCGCTCAAGGAAAACTTCTGCTTGGACGAGTCCCTGGCCCGCCTTGTCGCTTCAGCCACGTAGTCCAGAAAATCCGGTATGTTGTCCCGAAGCTTGGCCATGTCCTCGATCTCAGCCAATATCTCCATCCAGCCGTCAGTCTCCATGCCCTTGTATTCGCCCAGGTGTTTTATGTAGGAATCATAGCCCTTTTGGCCTATGCTGGCGCGGATGAACTTTATCGCCGCTGAGGGCGACTGCTTGGACATCTTGGATAGATCGTACTCAAGGAGCTGAATGTTGTCAACTTGGTAAGACTTGCATGCCCCCTTCAAAAGCCGCATGAAGCTTCCGGGGTTCGCGCTGGCTTGTCCTATCGCGACATTCGTGATGTACCGCGAAGGCTTGTTCATGATCCTTGCGTATAGGTCAGCGGAAGTGCTGCCCTGCGAAAGCATGAGATAAGTCAGAATGTCTTTTGTCACCCAGTGCTCGTAAACAATAGAGGCGCTGTCTCTTGACTGGAACGGAATGCTGGAGCTTGCCAGCGCTTCCTGGTACGCCCGGGTCGAGATCCCGACGCGGTACAGCACAGCCATGTCGCTCCAGGCTGTCCCTTGTTTCCGGGCATCCCGCAAAATGGAGCAAACGCCTTTGGCCTCATCGCTCTGGTCAGAAAAACCCATAAGCTTTGGCGCGGGGCCGGTAGGGCCAGCGCCTTTCATGACCTTTGCCATCCTAGTTTTGTTGTCGCTTATGACCACGTTTGAGCATGAGATGATCTGCGTGGTGCTCCTGTGGTTTATGTCCAGAACCACTTTCTTTGCGGCTGGAAAGTCTTTTGTGAACGATAGGAGAAACTCGGGCTTTGCGCCCCTGAATCCATATATGCTCTGGTCGTCATCTCCAACAGCGAAGACATTCTTCCTCTTTCCAGCCAATAGCTTAATGCAGTTGTACTGGGCCCGGTTGATGTCCTGGAACTCGTCTATCAAAAGCCAAGGGTGCCTTTCCTGCCACATTCCCAGCGTCTTGGGCTCAGACTCGAAAAGCTCAAGGCATTTGACAAGCATGTCGTCAAAGTCCCAAAGCCCAGCCGCGTCCTTCAAGTTTTCGTACCCGTAGTAAAATGCCGGAAAGTTGTCTTTCCCAACTTTGCAGGAGTAGGTTTCAGGCCTTGCCAGATCCCCTTTTACAGCGGAAATCCCTTGCAGGAGCTCCACAAGCGCGTCTCGCTCAAAGCTGAGCCCAGCCGACTTGGCTGCCTGCTTCAGGATTTCCAAAGAACCTTCCTCGCTTAGAAGCTTATCCATCCCCTTGTCCCAACGGGTCCTTAGAACCTTGTAAAAGAAGGAGTGAAATGTGCAAAAGACAGCTTCCCTAGGCCCTCCCTGGGCTAGGTTGCGCCGGCCCATCTCCTCTGCCGCCGCCTTCGAAAAGGTGATGGCGAGGATTTTTGAAGCGTCCACTCCGCTGGCGGCAAGCCGCGAAACCCTGTGGACAATAACAGATGTCTTGCCGCTTCCAGGGCCAGCCAAAACCAGCATCGGTCCTCCAAGATGGCTTGCGGCCATATCTTGGGCAGTAGTCAAGTCGAATCCCAAATCCATCAGCCTCTCAGAAAGTCCCGATATATGGCGAAAAATGGCGGCGCAACTTTTAGCCAACCCCTAAGACAAATCTCGCCTATTGCTGTATATATTCCATGGAGGGACTTTTTAGAGCATATCCTAAA
>JAISWZ010000488.1 GCA_031270945.1 Clostridiales bacterium
TTTCGCTCCTTGCAATAACATTTTCGTCGATATAAGTAACGGAGGATAAAGCCTCTGTCTGCTGAGGCATCACCTCAGAAAACCAGCCAGCGCTGGAAGAAAGAGAAACGGAGGTTAATATGAAATTCGAGGGTAAAATCGCCACGATATTTTTGTTCACGCTGGTTTTGATGTTTGGGAGCTCATCCTTGCTCAGAGCCGACGAAGCAAACGCCTCGGCAACACCTACCACCTCAGCTGTAACGATAGACGGGCAGACGTACGATTTTGACGCCTACAACATCGACGGTTTCAACTACTTCAAGCTGCGAGACCTGGCTTATGTCTTGACTGACACGCTCAAGCCCTTTTCTGTAGGGTGGGATGTCGACGCCGAGATAATCACTCTGAAAACTAACGAGCAGTACACGCGAACTGGAGGCGAGCTTGGCATAAACCCTGTCCCCTCCGTAAAAGAGGCTTTTCCATCCAGCCACAAGCTTTTGCTAAACGGGGATTCCATAACATGCACGGCCTATACCATTGACGGCCTGAACTACTTCAAGCTAAGGGACATTGGCGAGAAGATAGATTTTTCGATTTTATGGGATGAGGCGAGCAACTACATAACGATTGACACTTCCCAGGGGTATGGCCAAGAGCTCGCAGAGACAGCCGCCCCCGATCCAGCCGAAGTCCCAACCCCAACTGCCCTACCGGATCCGGTTGATCCAACTGAACTTCCTGATTTCGAGCCGACGCCAGGCGTCCAAGTCATATCGCCTGAGCCCGAGCCGGAAGAGATCATCCTGCCTCCAGATCGAATAAGGATATCTGGCGTGGACATTGATCCCTTTGATGAGTACCTCTACTTTTACGAAAAGGTTCTGAGCGAGGAGGACTTGCGCAATCTGGCGCTCTTTCCGGCCCTGGTTGATCTAACCCTTGACAGTTGCGAAATTGAGAGCATAGCGCCTCTGGCTGAGCTTACAAAGCTTGACTCCCTTACATTGTCCGGCCTAAAGATAACGGACATAAGCCCGTTGGCAGGGCTTCGAAACCTGTCACAGCTTTACTTGACGGACAATGAAATTGAAGAGGTTAACTTGACCGGGTTTGACAACCTGATGCTGCTTCTTTTGAGCGGAAATAAAATCACCAAAGTGAGCCTGTCCGGCATGCCTAACCTTTTCGGCCTTGACGTGAGCGACAACCAAATTCAAGAGATAAGCGTGGCTGGGCTAAATTCGCTCTTAATGCTTGATCTTAGCCTCAATCCAATAACTGACGTAAGCGCCCTGGTGGATGCTGTGAATCTAACCTGGCTTGCGCTGTCAACAACTGATGTAAATTCGATTCGCAAGCTTACGCAACTTATAGATCTCTGCTTTGTGAATGCAACATTAGATGAAAATCAACTAAAAGAGCTTGAAACTGCATTGCCAAATTGCTCAATTGAGTTTGAAAATTGGTAGCCTCTTTCGCTATGTTGTTATATTGACATGCGAAAACAGGGTGGCCCTTGCCCTTAAAGCATATCCCGAATTTAAAACGCAGCCCCAAATTGCCTAGGCTCAGAAAGATCCGCGTTGAGGTTTAGCGCTTTTCCCCTTGCGACGCGCACACGGCCTTCGAAGCCAAAATTAATATTGGGTGCTCTGAATTTTGGATATGCAGCTATCTTTTTTTAAAATCTGCCGAAAGGCAAAAAAAACGGAGGCTTTTATGAAAAGAAAGGCAAAATTTGCCGCATGCTTTTTACTCCCCTTGGCTTTGATCATTGCAAGCTCGCCCTTTCTCAGAGCCAAAGCGGCAAACCCGACGGCGACGCCTACCACGTCCTCTATATTGATAGACGGGCAGCTTTACGACTTTGACGCGTACAACGTTGACGGCTTCAACTACTTCAAGCTTCGAGACCTGGCCTATGTCCTGAACGGCTCGGAAAAGATGTTCTCTGTCGGATGGGATGCTGAGGCTGAGGTTATCTCAATAAACAGAGACGAAGAATATGAGCCGACAGGAGGAGAACTTGAGCTTAATTCTTCACCTTCCCCCAAAGAGGCTTTTCCGTCCACCCATGGGATAATGCTTGACGGGGCGAAGATAACATGCGAAGCCTATACTGTTGACGGGTTGAACTACTTCAAGCTAAGGGATATCGGGGAAAGGATAGACTTCTTGATCTTATGGAATGAGGCTGCGAATACCATAACGGTAGACACGACAAGAAGCTATGTGGAAGAAGATGACGCTTCGCCAACCGCGTCGGCGGGACCTGAAACCACGCTGACGCCAACTGTGACGCCCGCTCCTTCGGGTTCGGCAGCTCCTGAAGACACGGATCTAGTCACGATAGGCGGGACGACTTACAGCACGGGCCTTTCCAAGCTGTCATTCAACAACGTAAAATTGGTGACCGATGATTTGAAGCAGTTGTCCAAATTCACAAAACTCACTGAGCTTGAAATGCTGAATTGCCAAATCACGGACATAAGCCCGCTGGAAGATCTGACTGATCTCAATTACCTTTACTTGACAGGGAACCAGATAAGTGATGTGACCGCGCTGTCTGGGCTGCGATACCTTGAGCAGCTGGATCTGGAAGACAACCAAGTGAAGGATCTGGCGCCGCTAGCCGGATTGACAAACCTTAACGCCCTTTGGCTCACAAAGAACGTCATAGATGATGTAAAGACGCTGGCCGGAATGAAAAGCCTCACCAACCTTTGGCTTGAAGGGAACAAGATCACTGAAGTGAGCGCCCTTGCCGAACTGACCAGCCTTTCCGACCTTCAGCTTTCCAACAACCTAATTACAGACATAAGCACACTTTCCGGAATGAAAAACCTTGTCACCCTTAACTTGATGAACAACAGGCTGACATCGGTTAGATTGACCGGAATGGACAAGCTTGAGGAGCTTTTCTTGGATCTCAATGACATTTCCGAGCTGAGCTTTTTCGGGTTGGACAAGCTTCAAGGCCTTAGCTTGATCAGCAATGAAATTAAGGACTTGAGCTTCGTGTCCGAGCTGCCTGGCCTAACCGCCATTTCTCTGGGCCTCAACGACGTGTCAGACGTAAGCCCTCTGGCAAGCCTGACTGACCTTGTCGAACTTGACTTGGCCAAAAACCAGGTAACAGACGTGAGCTCTCTCGAAAACCTGAGCAGTCTAAAGACGCTGTACTGGTCAAGCAGCGACCTTGAGCCGCTTTACAACCTGAACTTAAGCGAGCTTTACATCGTTGACTTGGCATTGGACTCAACCCAAAAGCAGGATTTCATGACCGCCATGCCCAACTGCGAGCTCAAGGACGAGACTTATGAAGAGATAGAGAGCATTGCCAACTCGCGCTAATCAGTGCTAGGATAACAAAAAAAGCAAGAGCGAAAAGATTGCCTTTTCGCTCTTGTTTTTTTGTTTTTGTTTTTTTTGTTTTTTTGTTTTTTGTTTTTTTGGCTTTGTTTTTTCTCTTGCAGGATGCTATATTCCGCATTATGAGAAAAACGCATCCTCATACGCCCCCGCAGGTATAAAACCTTTTCAACTCCCCGCGTCATGCTGCCTAAAATGCTTGACCCGGTACTCGTTTGGCGTTATGCCTTCGCGCTTTCTGAAAACGGCTGAAAAATAGCTTTGCGAGTTGAAGCCCAGGGTATACGCTATCTGGGAAACAGGCTCGTTAGAGCGGGAAAGCATTTCTTTGGCAGCGTTTAGGCGCTTGCCTATTATGTACGAAACAACGGTTTCTCCAACTTCCTTCTTGAATAGCGTAGCCAGGTAAGAGGGGTTGAGGTTAGCCCGCTTGCCCAGGTCTTCAAGCGTTATGGGGTAATGGAGGTTGCTTTCTATAAACTCGACGCATTGAAGGACATGCCTGGAGAAGGACTTTTTCTTCTTGGCTTCGCGAACATATCCGGCGTAGTCAGTAGGAGCTTGGATGAAAAGGCTTAATATTTCCTCCTGCGTCTTGAAGCCGTCTGCAAGCCCGATATAGGCGTCCGCCAGGCTATACGCGGTCTCGACATCCAGCCCGCCCTCGACTGCCCACCTGGTTACCAGCGTTATGGTTGCGACGAACTCATACATGCGCTGCCTTAGCGCGTTTTGGCACAAGTGGTCGTGCCAGTCGATCCGCTGCCTGATGTCATGCATGTAGAACTCCAGCTCTTCGACGGCGCCATTCTTGACCAGATCCAGAAGATGAAGCTCAGCCTCATAGGGCACGTGAAGCCACTGCTCTTCCCTTTTCTTGAAGACGGCGCTTGATAGCGTGGGGGAGAGATTTGGTTCGTTTGGCATCAGAATCATCCTTTGCCAATAGATTTTTGAAGACATGCTATTCCAGCGAGCGAAAAGAAGGGCGCAGCATCTCGCCGCAACTTTTCTCTAGCGCAAGAAAATTATACAATAAAGCCAAGGCATTTTCAAGAAAATTTGTATGCCATTTTTGCCTGGCCTGTATTTCGGTTTTTCGGATTATGACATATGTTGGCCATAGCTAATTGAACAGCAAAAGCGCCTTGGCAAATTGCCAAGGCGCTTTTGCTGCTTTTGCTATATATTTTTGCGTAAAATGCTTTCGCTGTGATAGCGGCCACGCGGAAACATCATGGGCATGCCTGAAACCGGGTCTGGCGAGACGACGGACTCAAGCGAGAACACGTCTTTTACCAGTGACTCCGTAAATATCTTCTCCGGGCTTCCGCTTGCGGCCAGCTTCCCGTCTCTCATGGCAAACAGGTGATCAGCGTAGCGGGCGGCCAGGTTGACCTCATGCAAAACCATGACGATTGTGGTGCCGCGAGAGCGATTCAGCTGGGTCAGCATGTCTAATATTTCTATCTGGTGCGCGACGTCCAGGTACGTCGTGGGTTCATCAAGCAAAAGGATGTCGGTGCGCTGGGCCAAGGCCATTGCGATCCAGACCCGCTGCCTTTGCCCGCCGGAGAGTTCGTCGACGCTTCTGTCTGCCAGATCTGACACCTTCATTGAGTCCATGGATTCGGCAACCGCAGTGTAGTCCTCTTTTGTAAACCCCCGAAGAAAGCTTCGGTGCGGGAACCTGCCTCGCCCGACCAATTCAGAGACTGTGATGCCCTCGGGCGCGATAGGGGTTTGGGGCAACAGGCCCAGCTGTCTTGCCAGGGCTTTTGTTGAGATTTTGTCAATGCGGGTGCCGTTTAGGGTTATCTCTCCTGAAGTCGGCTTCAAAAGCCTGGCCATGGCCTTGAGGAGGGTTGACTTGCCGCAGGCGTTAGCACCTATCAAGACGCTGATCTGGCCGCTGGGAATGCAGAAGTCCACCCCTTTGACAACAGGCGAGCCGCCATATCCCACGCTTGCCTCTCTGACAGCCAGAACGGATTCCATTACAGCGAGCCCCCCTTTTGGTTTGATCTGATAAGCAGGTATATCAAGTAAGGCGCTCCAAGTATCCCAGTTATTACGCCTACAGGAAAGCGGGTGTCAAATGCGAACTGGCCTATGAGGTCAGAGCCAAGGACAAGGACGATTCCAGTAAGCGAGGCTGGAAGAGTTCCCGCTCTTCCGCCTCCGGTTAGCCTTGCGGCGATAGGTCCGGACAAGAAAGACACAAACGCTATGGGGCCTGTAGTGGAGGTGGCGAAGGCGACCAACCCAACAGCGCTAAGAGTAAGAATAAGCCTTGTCAGTTTTGCTTCAACACCCAAGGCTATTGCGGCTTCATCGCCTAGCTCAAGGATTTTCAGCCTTCCTGCCAAAAGAGCTGAAGCGGGGCACAATATCGCAACAGCTATGGCTAGGGGAAGAACATTGCTCATTTTTGAGCCGTTGAGGCTTCCGCTCATCCAGCGCATGGCGGCGGGCACGTCATACTCTGAGGCTTTCAAAAGCAGGAATGAGATGAAGGCGTTTAGCTTGGCACCCATGCCCACCCCTATGAGGATAAGCTTGCCGCCGCCAAAGGAGCCTCCGCCTGAAAGCAGAAATATGAGAGCGGCAACTATCAGCCCAACGATGATGGCGGTAAAGGATACTGCCGGACCGCTCCATCTAAGAGCTAGAAGGCAGAAGACCGCCGCCGCCGTAGATCCGGAAGAAACTCCGATTACGTCAGGGCTGGCAAGGGAATTGCGAAGCATTGATTGAAAAGACGCCCCAGCCACGCCAAGCGCCGCTCCCGCCAGAAGCCCGGTCAGCATCCGGGGAAGACGCAGCGTCATGACAGCGAAGGTTACCCCTTTTATCTCTTCTCCGCCTATGGCTCGCAGGATCTGATCCAAGGGGTAGATGGTTTTGCCAAGCATGATGGATAGCACGGCGAGAATCAAAGATATGACAGCTAAAGCTCCTATGGCCGTGTTCGCTCTGGCTCTGCTTTTCTTGTATACGGACTTGATGGCATCTACCGTATTCACTGCCGTATTCACTACCGTATTCTCTACCGCATTCATAAAGATCGCACCTTCGAGCGCATGGCTATGACTATGAGAGCTGGAGCGCCAACAAACGCTGTCACAAGCCCTGCGTCTATTTCGCCAGGCCTTCCGAGCAAGCGCCCTGCAATGTCCGCTCCAAGGAGCATTACCGCTCCTCCGGCGGATGAAAGCGGGAGCACCCATTTCAAGTCAGGGCCGGCAACCATTCTGGCAACATGAGGCATCATCAAGCCAACAAAGCCGATAGGCCCTGCGATAGCGGTAGTTGCGCCACAGAGAAGCACTCCAGCCGAAGCTCCAAGCAATCTGGATCTTCCAGTGTGAACCCCAAGCCCGGAGGCGACGTCATCGCCAAGCGCCAGGGCGTTCAATGAGTCGCAAGCGAATATGGCTATGGCGGCACCAAGAAGAAATAAAGGAGATACAGTCTTTATTCCCGCCCAAGTGGATCCGCCTATGCCTCCGGATTGCCAAAACCGGAACGAATCCATTTGGCTGGCGCGAGGGAGCAAAACTGCGCTGATAAGAGACGAAAGCGCCGCGCTTGTCGCGGCGCCCGCTAGGGCGAGCTTTATGGGCGTGGCGCCGCCACGCCCAAGGGATCCGACAAAGTAGACAAACACAGCGCTCACGGAAGCGCCTGCCAGAGCGAACGCCATGTATTGGTTCAGGGTTGAGATCTTGAAGAAGGCGATCCCGGAAACAACAAAAAGCGCAGCTCCCGTGTTCACTCCCAGTATTCCAGGGTCGGCAAGCGGATTGCGGGTGACCGCCTGCATCAAGGCGCCTGACATCCCAAGCGCGGCGCCAGCTATAAGCCCGAATACAGTCCTGGGAATGCGCTCTCTGACAACCAGCTCTCCCATCGCTAGAGCGCCTTGCCCAAACAGGCCTCCGTAGATTTCGCTAAAGCTCACGGATCTGGCGCCAAAAGTCAGTGAAAGGGCCGCGCACAAAGCGAGAGCGATAACGCATGCAATCCCTGCAACTCCGCGCCGGGCATTCAGTCTGCTCATTTTACTTTGTCCGCTGCTTCAACAAGCCGTGCGATGTATTCGTCTATAGCCCAGGGGATAGACAGGGCGCTTGGAGATCCTGCGGCTGATAGCGGACCCTCTGGAACCATGATGAAGCTCCCTCGCACAAAGGCCGGAATGGTGCCTATGAGAGGATCTGACAAAACAACTTCTATCGCGTCATCTGTCAAGGCGTAAGAAACCAGTATGTCTATGTCGTCCAGCATGTCAACGTTCTCCGCGCTGATTGTGATGAAGAAATCGCCAGATTCCTTGTAAAGCGAGCTCAGGCTCTCTGGAAGAGCGAACCCCAAGTCCTCCAGGAACCCTCCGCGCGTATCTGTTGGCGTGTAAAAAGAGATAGTGCTAAGATCAGCCGGGCTGACATAGGCAAACGCCGCAGTCTTGCCAGCGAGCTGAGGGTATTCCGCCGTCTTGTCAGCGATAAGGCTGTTCAGGTCTTCAACAAGCTGCTTTCCCTCTTCTTCCATCCCTATGGCCTTGGAGTTGATCAGGATTTGATCTCTCCAAGAAGTCTGCCAAGCCTTGCCCGGATATGGAATGGTAGGGGCGATTGCGCTCAAAGTGTCATACTCTTCCTGTGATAGGCCAGAAGAAGCCGCGATTATAATGTCCGGCTCGCACTCGTTTATAGCCTCGTAATCCCATCCGTCAGTGTCATCAAAAACATCGCAGGAAGATGTTCCGCCTAGCTCTTCCAGCTTCTCTTTCGTCCAGGGCAAAAGCTGACCGCCGTCTATGACGCCCCAGTTGGCCTCGGATATGCCTACAGGCACTATACCCAAAGCTAGCGGCACGTCAGCGTTGCCCCAAGCAATAGCCGCTATTCGCTCCGGCTTGGATTCGATTACCGTTTCCCCATAAGCATGTGGAATGGTTATGCTGGCGAACCCGGTGTCTGCCGTTTCGGCTGTCTCAGGGGCCTGTGCTTCCGACTGGGTAGGCGCCTGCGCTGGTGCCTGGGCTGCTGCGTCAACTGCTGACACTGCCGGATCAGCCGCTTTCGCGCATGACACAAGCATGAACGAAAGCGCAAGAATGATTGCGATTGATTTTCTCACTTTTCTCTCTCTCCTTATATTGATTATTAGCCATGGGCAACATGGGCTTCTAGGCATAGACTCACAGAGCGCTTTTTGAAGCTCATGCATAGGCCTACTGGGTTAGCTTTAACTAACTAGCCCAATGTATCACAGTCTTACGCAACTGTAAACATAGAAACATCAAGCCCAAACAGCCATTAGCGTAGTGCAAGTTAACCAAAATGGATGGTCGGATTGTTTTGTAGGCAATATATATCCATGATACCTGTGGCTGAAGTCCGGAAGGGGCGTTTTTACAAGGTTAGCGGGCGCGGCCTATTTTATTGCCATGCCAGAGGGGCTGGAGTCTTGGGATTCTTGGAAATGGCTAGCATTGGCAATATGCATAAAGGAAAGATACTTACAAATAAAACATATGGCAAAACTTTTGAGATTGGAATCATTTACAGAAAGCCACAGATCGCTTATGCTTTTGCCTAATAAGTGCAATGCGCTCTTTGGGGATAGCGGGCTTTGCGAATAATTCTCGCTCTAGGAAAAAGCTGGAGGCTAGATCGATAGGCCTCTTTGCGATTCGCAAAAAATCGGCTGCGGCTTGAATTGCTTGGCGTCTTTGATAGTGATATAATGGATTTGACGAATAGCGAGCATGCTATAAAAGCAGGGGCGGTTACATAAAGCGCCAAAATGCCGGGACATCAAGCCATGCGGCTGAAATAATAAGGGGGTTCATATGAGGCTGTTCATTGCCATAAATTTTTCGATCGAAACAAAAACCCGCCTCTTGGGGCTTTGCGAGGAGCTTCGCGCTGTGTCAACAAGGGGCAACTTCTCGCACTCAGATACTCTGCACGTGACCTTGGCTTTTCTAGGCGAGTGCGACCAGGGAAAAGCGGACAAGGCGAAAGCGGTGCTAGACAAGATGGCCTTTTCTCCATTCGAGGTAGGGGTGGAGCGGATAGGCTACTTCAAGACGGGCTACACAAGCCTGTGGTGGGCGGGGCTAAAGGAAAGCAGGGAGCTTTTATCTTTGCAAGCCAAGCTTGCAGAAAGCCTGACCGCAACGGGATTCGTTCTTGAAACGCGAAAGTTCAACCCTCACATCACGCTTGGGCGAGAGGTGGTCAATGACGTCTTGCCACGAGAAGTCGAGCCCTTTGGCGAAACAATCAAATCTGTGGAGCTGATGCTGTCAGAGCGGATCAACAGAAAGGTGACGTATACGGCTATTCATTCAGTAAAAGCAAAGTGATATGCTCGCATGAAGTTTGTGAGAACGCCATGTGAGTGAAAAGCGCTTTTCTTTTCGCGTCTGCAATCACCAATGACAAAAAATCTGGAACGCAAGGGGGGCTTATATGAAAGCTGCAAGCGCTATCATTATTGCCTTGCTGGTCTTGGTTGTGGCCATGCTGATTGGAGGCGCCGTTTGGGCATTGGGAGCGCTTAACGCTACCAGCGCAACGGTTAGAAAAGGCAAAGCGGTAGATTTCAAAGAGTTGAACAGCAGCGCTGAGCACGGGCAGATCGTTTTCGCGGGAGACTCCATAACCGAGGGCTTCAACGTGAATGAGCATTTCGGGCAGCTGATCTCGGGAAAGCGTCTGTACAACAGGGGCATAAGCGGAGAGACTAGCACGGAGCTTCTTTCGAGGATTGAAGATGACGTTCTAAGCATTGATCCAAGCGACATCGTGATCCTGGTAGGGACAAATGACCTGGCTGGGAGCGCCTCTCTTGAGGACATAGCGGGAAACATCGAGTCCATTGTTGAGCTTTCGAAGAAGAAATGCCCAGGCGCAAACATCATTTTGCAGGGCGTGTATCCAGTAAACCCCGCTGTGACAAGAAGGTTCCAGGGCATTCTTGTAGGGCATGGCCGGACAACTGAAAGGATAAAGGAGCTGAATGGGCTGCTTGAAAGCGCCGCAACCCGCAATGGCGTTAAATGGGTCGATCTGACAAGCGATCTGTCGGGCTCTGACGGGCTGCTAAAGCCGGAGTACACGTATGACGGCCTGCATGTGAACGGGAAGGCGTATGAGGTTATTGCGGAAAAGATAGCGCCGTTTTTAAGCGGATATGTTGGAGGCTGAGCCGGGCCGATTTGGCTGGTAGACTAGGCTGATTCTATAGTTAGTTAAGCTTACAGAGATCTAAATCGAGAGCAGAAAAAACGAAGGCGGCTTCCCTGTGAGGGGGCCGCCTTTTCTTGCCAAACATTTTTGCGATATCTCGCGGCGGTTTAGTTATATTTATAATTTTATTCCCCGTCTGCGTTTGAGGTTTAGGCAAATGGATCAATATAACGGGCTGAATCCAAAAGATTTAAGCCATAATGCCTGCGCTCCGAAAATCTGCCGCTCCGGCGCTTCAAAAGATGTCTTGCCTTTTCCTAGCCATCTGTTATACTGTATATAGAATAGATACATCACATACAACACGCGCCCAGGGATTCTCAAGGGGGGGATTGAATTGGTGCTAGAAGTCAACATGGTCAGCCAGCAGCCGATTTACGAGCAGCTGATCAACCAGATCATCTACGGGATAGCGAGCAAGATGCTGTCTCCTGGGGAGGCCTTGCCTTCTGCAAGGCGGCTTTCGGCGGATCTGGGGATCAATTACCACACTGTCAACAAGGCGTACCAGTCGCTAAGCGATGACGGGTACATCGAGATGGACAGGAGAAGGACAGCGGCTGTCTCAGGAGAGATTCCCAAAGGGGACTCCTTTGTGGAAGAGCTGTCAGCGCAGCTTTCTCTGGCGGCTGCCCAAGCCAAGTGCCATGGAATGTCCGAGCGGGAGTTTTCCGACTTGGCCGCCACGGCGTTTCGAAAATTTGAAGAAAGGAATGGAGGCGCGAAATGAATGATATCAACTTTTTCGTTTTTTTGATGAACCTGGCGATAACAGTTCTTTGCGGCTCATTTTTCCTGATCGTGCCTTCGCTTACGAGAAAGTCATACCTGTTTGGCATAAAGATACCAGAGGCCGAGCACGGCTGCGAAGAGGCGAAAGCTTTGAAAAAGAGCTTTCTCACCATTTGCGTAGCGGGGATGGTTGTTGTGGCCGCCATTGCGGCCATGCAATACGCGATGGCCCCAGGTTATTCGCTTGTAGGATCCCTGTACTATCCGCTCCTGCTTCCGCTTGTGTATTTGCTTGCCTACGTTCCCAACTGGTCAAAGGCCAGAAGCTTGAAAGAGTCTCGCGGCTGGGAAGTCTCGGCCACGAGCTTCGCTGAAACAAAATCGGCATATGAAAGAGAAAGCCTTGCCATTGTCCCGTGGGGATGGCATATAGCCGCGCTTGTTGTCCTTGCCGCAAGCTTTGCGGTGTCAGTTGCCAGGTACCCAAGTTTGCCTGACGTCATTCCAACGCACTTTGACATAAACATGAACCCGGACGCTTGGTCGGCAAAGTCTTGGGGAACTGTCTTGTCAATGCCCATCATCAACTTTTCCTGTTTCGCCGTATATTTGGCCGTTGGAATCGGAATCGTTAAAGCGAAGATGCAACTGAGCCCGGAAAACCCAGCGCTGTCCTTTGCCCAGCAGAGAGTGTACCGAATCAGGATGGGCGCCGCCTTGGGGCTCTTGTCACTGTTTTCAACCTGCGCCATGGCAGCGCTTGGCCTCTCGACCATCTTTGACTTCAAAGCTCCGTTTTGGCTTGTCATAAGCTCGTTTCTTGTGCCTTGCGCTGTCCTTGTTGCCGTAACAGTAGCAAGCGGCCAAGGGGGCTTCAAGATAAAGATAAAAGAGCCGCTAGACGAGCCTCAGGCCAGAAACAACAGATCTAAAGGAGTTAGCGACGACAAGTTTTGGAGAATCGGAATGTTTTACTGCAATTACGACGATCCAGCGATCATGGTCGAAGACAGGTTTGGAACAGGATTTGGCTTCAACTACGCCCGATTGCCTGTCAAGCTTGGCGCAATAATCTCGATAGCCGCACTGGTAGGCATGTATATATGGCTCACGGCGGTGATGGCGGGAAAGGCTCTGTAGAATAGTTTTGAGAAGGGGAGCAAGGATCTAATTCCATGGCAAATGATGCTTGGCGCTAAGAGGCCGCAGTTTTTCTGCGGCCTTTTGCTTTGCCTTTATGTTATAGGACGGTTGCTTGATTTTTCTTGCTCGGACAGGTACAATACAATGATTGTAACCATCGACCTGGAATTCTTTAAAACGCCATATGCGTTTGCCCAATGCTCAATGGCAAGCCAAAAGATGATCGAGTTGCATGCCAACGAGCGCTTGTTACTATTATTGCTTAAATGGAGGCCTGAGATTGGAAACCTTGTACGACGAGTTTTTGGCCATCAACAAGAAATTGGCAGAGAGATTTCAAGTCGTGCCCACGCTTTTTGGATCCCTTGGATTGCAGGTTAGGCTGAGGCTGGAGTCTGAAAAACACGCTTCAGTTGACCTAAACCCAGATGACATAGACATTCTCCTTCCAAAGCAGGTGATGGAGGAGCGCTGGGATGAGCTTTTCTCTTTGATGGAAAACGCAGGGTTCACGCTTGTGGACTTGCGCGAGCATTGCTTTGGGCGCAACGATACGCGGATATCATTTGCGGCCTTTGATTTGGACGAGTTCGCCAGCATCAAGAGCGATGACGTGCCCATTGTCGCAGATGCCGGGACAAGCTTCCGTCTGCTTACCCTGCGGCAGTATCTTTCGGTTTATGAAATATTCATAGGGTTTGAGCACAGAAAAGGCAAGCGAGGCAAAGATAATGCAAAGATAGATTTGATCCGGCAAGCGCTAGAATGCGATACAAGGAGGAATAAAAATGAGCAGGTATGAGGAAGGTCTCAAACTCATTGAAGAAAGGTGCGGGAACGGAAAAGACAACGTTATCTCCCTTGCGACGATAGCGCTGGATGACACGGGATCCCCCAGGCCTAGCGTTCGCGACGTGAACGCTTTCTATGAGGATGGAGCGTTTTATGTAGTCACAACCGCTACATCCAACAAGATGCAAGAAATCGCCAAAAACCCCGAGGTTGCGTTTGCGGTATGCTTTGAGCAGTTCTCAGGCAATGGCATAGGAGAAAGCTTGGGATGGGCGCTGGATCCGAAGAACGCTGAGATAAGGGCTAAGCTCCGCAAGACTTTTGAACAGTGGTACGATGTTGCGAACAATGAGCAGGACAAGAATTGCTCCTATTTGGCTATACGCCTCACAACAGGCACAGTTGTAAACGGGCATGCAGCTGAGGCTGTCGCGTACAAAATGGATTTCGTGAACCGCACAGCGTAGAACGCTGAAACAGGAGGGAATTGTGGAGTGCTTCAAGGCATGCACTGAGAATGCGGAAGATGCAGCGGAGCTTGTTCATGGCGTCATTCAGGCAATCTACCCGAAGTATTACCCTGCTGGCATAGTCGACTTTTTCTTGGCGCATCACAGCATTGAAAAGATAAGGTCTGACATTGACAAAGGCAACGTCTTGCTGCTGAAAGTGGACGATCAGCTGATAGGCACAGGAAGCCGCGATGAGAACGGCATCACAAGGGTGTATGTGGCTGAGTCGCATCAAGGCAAAGGGTACGGCAGCTTTCTGATGCAGAAGCTTGAAGACGAAATTGCCAAGCAATATGACAGCGTTTTGCTGGACGCCTCGCTTCCTGCAAGCCGCATGTACGAAAAGCGAGGGTATAAGGTTCTGTGCCACAAGACAAGGGAAATCTCTGAAGGCGCCATATTGGCCTATGAAATAATGGGAAAAAGCCTGAAAAAATCTGCTTCTGAAGAACTGTACCCCAGAGATGGGCAAATCGCAACGGATCGTCTTGTGATTCGCAGATTTAAGGCTGATGACGGGATAGAGCTTCATGAATACCTGTCTCAGCCTGAAACCGTGCAGTTCGAGCCCTATGAGCCGCTCACCCTGAACGAAGCCAAGTCTGAAGCCGCTTGCCGCGCCATTGATTATAGCTTTCACGCCGTCTGCTTGAAAGGCAGCGGCAAGCTGATAGGCAATGTCTACATTTCCAGGCGCGGCTTTGATTCTGTTGAGATAGGCTATGTCTTTAACAAGGATTTTTGCGGCAAAGGTTATGCCACGGAAGCGGCTCGAACGCTGCTTGGCGCAGTTTTTTCCAAATGGAAGGCTCACAGGGCGTTTGCTGAGTGCAATCCGCTTAACGAGAGATCGTGGCGTCTGCTCGAACGGCTTGGATTCAGGCGCGAAGGGCGCTTGATGCAGAACATTTATTTCAAGCGAGGGGCAGACGGCGGCTATTTGTGGCAAGATACGTTTGTGTACGGAATCCTTGAAGAGGAATGGAACAAGCAATGATATCCAGATGCACCATTCGTTTGTGGCTAGGGGTGCAAGCATCTAATTCCATGGCAAAAAATGATTAAAGCGCTAAAAAGGCCGCAATCCTTGTGCGGCCTTTTGCATTGCTTTTTCTCGCCCAGGTAGCTATAATTGAGAAAGCGGCCATGCATTTTATTGCGCAAGCCGTTGGGTAGGAGGTCTATGGAAAACGAAAAGAAACACTTAGCAATAGGCACCGCAATCTGCCTTGCAACAATGTTGATCTATCTCGCGTTTTGGAGCAGGCTGCCAGATCCCATGCCAGTTCAGATAGCTGCAGATGGCTCTATGGGGAACACATTGCCAAAATCGGTGGTTGTCTTTGGACTGCCAGTTATATTTGCTGTTCTGAACGCTTTGAATTGGACAAAGACTAAAAAGGGCGCAAGCGCTTTCGGGTTTTATATTGTGCCAGCTATCGCGATTGTCCTATCAATACTCACTGTTGCTTTGGCGCTTCGCGTGCAAGCCTGACCGAGAGGTTGTGGAGTTGCAATCTAAAGCTTTGGGGTTTGGGTAAACGCAAAGCTGAGAAATCGCTGAGGTCAGTGCTTGAGCGTCCTCTTATTCGTCATCCAACTCATCATCCAGATCATCTTCATCGAACTCTTCGTCTAACTCTTCGTCTAACTCGTCTTCATAAAAGTAGCGGTCGAAGTCAAAGTACAGTTCTGCTACAGGCCTTGGCAAGTCATCAGATCCCTTTATTGTTTGCTCTTTCCCGTTTAAGTATTTTATCTCGACGCTCCAAAACAGGTCGCTTTCATCTGGATCATCGTCGTCATATTCTTCCTGATCTTCATCATCGTCCGAATCATCATCGTCCAGATCATCGTCGTCAAGTTCGTCATCGTCAATATCAATATCATCGTCGTCATCCAGATCATCGTCATCCAGCGAATCAACGTCTGAGCCGCTACCGAACTCTTCGTCCCAAAACGAAATTTCATAGTTATGAACGCAGACATTAAAAAACTTGCGCATGGCCGATATGCTGATAGAAACGGTCTTTTCCTCGATGCATTCGTTGCGCACAAAAGTTTTCTTAACGATTTTTCCAGACGCGTCAGCGTGGAATTCAGTGTTGATCATCATGCCTTCGTCAAGCTCGTTATAGACTTCGCCGCGAACAATTAAGGTCAAGTCATTGATATGTAGCTTTTTCTTGACCTCGTTGCGGGCTTTTCGCGGGAAGCGCACCTCAAACACGGTTTGCGCCAATTCGCGAACTCTAGGGCGGCTGTCTCTCCGGCGATGTTCTAGCCATTTTATTTCCTCTTTGTTTATATAGCGAAGGGCCATGCCGTTCAACTTGTTTAGGGTCATTTCTTCTGCCTGTTCCGCTGGCGATTTGCGTTGGCACTCCTTGCAAATATGCACGGCATGCCCACGGCCAGAAAACTTCTCGTGGGCTTTGTAATCTCCGCATACACGGCAGTAATGGCCGTTATTAGGCGGAGTATGGTGCTTTTTCTTCTTTTTCTTCTTCTTGGGTTCCATGCGCATCATGTCCCTCGATAGATTTTTTATGAGCTCAAAGCTTGGAGCATACTGCCCAATACAAAAACCGAAAAGTCCGGCGCTCTCAGAAAACGCATGGATCGCTGTCTGAAGCGTCCCATTCATCGCAATTGACTTTATCGCCATTGATCTCTTCATTCTGATTTTCTTCATTCTGATTCTCTTCATAGAACTCTTCGGCCAGCTCGTCTTTTTCAAAATATTCGATGAAGTCAAGGAAGAGAGCATCTACAGGCATTGGCAAGCCTCTATGCCCTTTTGTCTTTTGCTCATTGCCGTTTGAGTATTTTACCTCTGCGCCCCAAGACAAGTTGTATGGCATGCAATCTGGAAAATCGTTGTCATATTCTTCTTCATCTTCTTCCAGCGAATCAACGTCTGATTGACCACCGAAGTCTTCATCCCAAAACGATATTTCATATTTGTGAACGCAGTAATCAAAAAGCTTGCGCATGGCTGATACGTCAATGGTCACGGTCTCTTCCTGGACACATTCGTTGTTGGAGTTCGCAAAGATTTTCTTGACGATTTTTCCAGAAGTGTCAGCGTGAAATTCAGTAGTAGCCATCCCGGATTCGCTGCGAATAGATAAGGTCAGGGCATCGATATGGAGATCTTTCTTGGCCTCTTTGCGGGCTGGATGAAAGATCGACTCATGCAAGTTTTGGGCAAATTCCTGGACTTTAGGACTGCTGTCATTCATGCATTTTTCAAGCCATTTTATTTCTCCAGGGCTTAACCGGCGAAAGCGCATGCTGTCCAACCTGTTTATGGCCAGTTGTTCTGATCGCTCCGCTGGCGTTTTCTTTTGGCAAGCCTTGCAAACATGCGCGGCATGCCCCCCGCCAGTAAACTTTTCGTTGGCTTTGCGCTGTCCGCATACTCTGCAGTAGTGGCCTCGATAAATCTGATTCTTTTTCTTTTTCTTGGGTTCCATGTGCAATTATGTCCTCGATGGATTTTTGTATTTATTAATAGCGCCAATGCAGACGATCAGCCGCGAGCGATTGCAGTAAGGAACCGCAAGCAATGTTGTATGATTTTGCGCTTTTCCTGCAGAGCGCTTCTTTGGAAAGGCTGATCACATCATACTCTACTTGGGCAGGCAAGTCCAGCTGAAGTTTTTTGAAGGAGTTACGCTACGCGTTACGGGAGTAACGGCGCATGTGAGCGTTTCGATTTGAACGGGTAGACACTCGATTGGCAGTTTTTTAAGCACTAAAATGCGGGGGCGCTTTGCGCCCCCGCATTTGGTTTCTTGTCTTTTATGTAACTTCTCTTCTCTTCTCTTCTTTTCTCTTCTCTTCTCTTCTCTTCTCTTCTCTTCTCTTCTCTTCTCTTCTATTCTATTCTATTCTATTCTATTCTATTCTATTCTATTCTATTCTATTCTATTCTATTCTCTTCTCTTCGCTTTGCTCTCACCCCTTCTTTTTCTTTAACGCGTCCAGGTTATTGAGCTTGTTTCGAACCCCTGGAAGAAGCTCCACAAAGCAGTATCCAACCGCCTGGCTGCTTTCATCCTTTATGTCAGCGAGAAGCTCAAAGAAGAAAACATTGAACATTCCGCTTGCCTTTGGCTCAATCGAGTACTTCTTGCTCTTCATCTCAAGTTTCCAGCCGTTCGAGAACTTCTTCCCCTCGTAGGTTATCACGTCTATCGCTTCAAGCTTATAGTTGTTCAGCCGCTCCCTGGCGCCGTCCTGGGCTATGAAAGTGCCATCGTAGTAGTTGTCCTGGGGAAAGGCGAAGATCATGGCCTCGGTGTTGTCAAAGAAGCGCAGTGAAAGCCATTCCCAGCATGTGCGAGGATCTGTGATCGTATAGGTGCCGCCTTGGCGGTCAAACCAGGCCTTCCCATGAAGATCGCTGAAGGTTTCCCCATTTAGCGCAAGGCTTGCGGCGGCTTTGATGTTTGTGAAGGAATAATAGTAGGTCTTCTCTTTGTCTCCCTGTATTCCCATCTGAAGAACGCCATTGTCGCAGTGCCATACAGGAGGCTTTGAGGCGTCAAGGGAAGCTTCCAAGGAAAAGCTGGGCCCGCTCATTTCGAGCTGCATCTTCCCTTTGCTTGACAGGTTGTCAGGAGAGAAGGACATGCTGGCCTTTCCGTCAACTGACAGAAGATCGGAGGTTGCGCTGACGCCTTTGTGAAACAGGATAGGGGTCTGGGTATTGTAGTGCTTGTTGTCGCGAAAGTCAGTGACCGAGCAAATGAGCAAGTGAGGCCTGAGGCCAAAAAGGCTTATCTTGGCAAGCGTAAACTGAAACCCGAAAAGCGAGCCTTTCCCGTCTTCAAGATATCCGGTGCAGTACCACCATTCCGAGCACTTCTTGTGAGTCAAGAACTCCTGGTCGAACGAGCGAGGCGGGATCCCCGTCCCTTCGATATAGTTTATTTTGCCCATTGCGAATTCCTCCCAGAACATTATAATAAGAGCATATCCCAAAAAACAATTTCATGGCACCGGGAAAGTCCGGCGTTGAAGCGCTCGCCAGCACTTTTCTGGCATCTTAGAAATTTTTGATATGCTCGATCACGGCTAACAACTTGCCCTATGTAGGATCATACAACTGCAGCTGCAAGTTATCAAACACCAAACAGGCTTAAAGGTCGCTTATGCGACTATTGCGCGAAGCAGTCGCGCAGGGGGTGAACTCGATGGATCTTCGCGTCTCGAAAACGCAAGAGAGCATTCAAGCCCAATTCCTTTCCCAGAGAAAGACAAAGCCTTTGAACAAGGTAAGCGTCAAAATCCTGTGCGAAAAAGCAAAGGTGAACAAATCCACCTTCTACAGGCATTACAGGGATGTTTTCGATCTTTCGGACAAAATGGAAGCGCAGCTCGTCAAGGATATTATAATGAGCTTTTATGGCATTGAATGCCTCTTCAATGATCCAGGAAAGTTCATCAAAGGGCTGCTTGAGGCGATAGCGCCTTTTGAAGGCGAGATAACCACGCTTTTCAGAGGCAGGCTTGACGTGTTCACGGAAATGTTTGAAACTTCCCTGAAGAAAAAGTACCAGCCGGAAAGCCCTTCCCAAGACATAAAGCTGTCTTTCATTGTGGGGGGCGCGGCCAGGGCGTTCTTGAACACCGGATATGACTATGAAACAATAGCCAAGTCCTTGGAAGACATATTGCGAGAAATGCCGTATGTAAAACAAGGGCAAATTTAGCTGAGGAGGCGATGCCATGGCGCTGAGCATAGTATCCCAGGATCTGACAAAATCGTTCGCTGACGCGATAGTGAGCGAGAAGCCAGGCGCTGGCAATTTCGGCGTGGCTGAGCATGTGATTGATGTTGTTTCTCCTGCTTTTGACGAGCAGAATCCAACCCGAAGCAAGGCGCTTTTGAAGGAAGCGTACGCAACCGCGCTAGGCCAGGCTTTAAGCCTTCAGTGCGAAAGCGTTCTTTTTCCGCTCTTGGCCATAGAGAACGGATACCCCAAAGTCGAGGCGCTAAAAGCGTCCATGTCTGCGATAAGCGAGTTTTTGGCAGACAACGAGATGGAAGTAAAGCTAGCGGTTGAGGGGATGAAGTTCCCGACACAAGACCTGGACATGCGCTTCGAACTGGACAAGGAAGGCCCATTCCCGCCCAAGCCGCCGGGCACCACGTTTGGCCCAAGCAAAGTCGTTGAATACAGCAGCGTCGCAGTGTCTGCCCCGTACCCGAACTTTCATAGAAAGCCCCATATCGAGCCAGTGCGCTTGGATGCCTCATTCTCAGAGAAGCTCTTTGAGATAATAGACGAGAAAGGCAAAACCGACCCTGAGGTCTACAAAAAGGCTAACATAGACAGAAAGCACTTTAGCAAGATCAAAAACAAGCACTACAAAGTTGGCGTGAAAACCGCTCTGGCTTTGGCAATAGCGCTGGAGCTCAATTTCGAAAGAACGCAAGACCTGCTAGGCCGCGCCGGGTTCACCCTGTCGCCAAGCATTATGTTTGACGTTGTTATCAAGCGGTACATCGAGAAGGGGATTTTTGACATAGGCGTGATAAACGAAGATTTGGTACTTAGGCAACTTCCGATCTTGGGAGGAGCAGAGTGAAAATCCTGCTTTTCAAGGCTTGAAAAATTCAGGCGTTGAAGCATTCGCCATGAATTTTTCTGCGCCTTAACGGAATTTTGAGTTATGCACTCAGTATACCAGAGCGCTGTGCGAGCGAAATCAGAGTTTGGCCTTTCCAAGCCCAAATTTCATTTTGATATGTAGCGGAAACAAGGATTAAATCCTTGTTTCCGCTCGTGGGGAAGAGCGAAAGCTTAGCTTCTTACTCCATTGCATAACTGGCTTTTCGCTCGCAAGCATAGGAGGCACTAATGGCAAAAACAGACATCATATTCATTCTAGACAAAAGCGGCTCAATGCACGGACTGGAAGACGACACCATCGGAGGCTTCAACGCATTCATAGACAAGCAGAAAGCGTTAAGCGATGAAGCCCACGTGACAAC
>JAISWZ010000545.1 GCA_031270945.1 Clostridiales bacterium
AAGACTATTGAAAAGGTGGTTGCCATGTCAGAGAAAAAAACGTTCTTGTCCTACGAGGGCATAAAGGCTCTGGAAAATGAGCTTCATGAGTTGCGCACTGTAAGGCGTCAAGAAGTAGCGGGAAAGATCAAAGAAGCTAGGGCTCAGGGAGACCTTTCTGAAAACGCTGAGTACGATGCCGCGAAGGAAGAGCAGGCCGAGATCGAGGCAAGAATAGCCGAAATCGAGAACAAGCTCTCAAATGTAGAGCTCATTGACGAGGACAACCTCAAAACCGACACTGTGAGCGTAGGCAGCATTGTCAAAGTCTTCGACATGGAGATGGATGAAGAAATGGTATTCACCATCACAGGATCTGTTGAGTCAGATCCGCTGGATGGGAAAATCTCAAACGAGTCTCCCCTTGGGCAGGCGCTGCTGCAGAAGAAGGTCGGGGACGTTGTAGACGTAGTAGCGCCAGATGGGCTGATGTCCTTCAAAGTGCTGCAGATCAGCATTCCCACAAAGTAGGATAGGGTTGGGGTTCTGCGGTTGGGTGAGAAGGCTTTGGTTTAGGCGGAAGAGCTTGAAATCAGGGCGGAAGCGCTTGATTCTAGGTGAAACATGGATCCTGGGTGAAAGCTTGGAAACAATGTGGAAACGCTTGATGCAGAGCGAAAGAGATTTGATCGGCGCGAAAAAGCTTGATGCAGGGATAAGCTTTATTCAGGCAACGGTTGCTTTGATCTTGAACGCCGCTAGCAGGATAGGGCAAGGCCATATGAATTCGATTGGGTGAAACCCTTTTAAAAGGTGCCGCGATGCGGCACTTTTTTTAGTTGATTTTTGGAAGTGATTCAGCTGGCACAGATTGTTTTTCGTTTGTAGAACAAGGGTTCAGTTGATCGATATAAGGTTAGCTTTGTCTAACTCCTGCTAAGACGCGATATTTCGCTCCTTTTTTTCTTGAGAATTTTAAGCTGGAGCATGACAGAGTTGAAATGTGACAGGATCAAACGATGGAATCCAACTCTTTGTCGAATGATGTGATTGCATAGCAATGCTAGCTATTCTAAATGTCGATTCAGGGGTTTAATATAAGAAATATGATGCAAATTTTATTGAAATATATAATAAAATATAATCCAATATTCTATTTACAATTGCAAATTTGAGAACTATAATGTAACTGAAGTGGTGTTCAGTGTTATATTTTTTAAGGGGATTATTAAAGCTGGGCGAAGAAAAGTGAGCTGGGATGCGAGGAAAGGAGGGATAGTCTGGATACTGATACTTGAAGGGTACAGGCTAAAGAAAATGCGTATGAAAGAGCACTAACGAGCGATATCTCTATTTAGGATTTCCTTTTTCGCTAGCATGACTCGACGGCTGACTTAGGTGGCCAACAGTACATAGATCACTAATGACATTTTAGAAGAGGATTTCAGAGGAATTCCTTATGCACACTACGAGGAAGAGAAAAGTTATTGCTGAGCAGATCTCAAGAAATCGTACGTTTATCCTAGAAAAGCTTGAGAGGCAGTTGCAAAGAGCATATCCCAAAATTTATTTTAGGGCTTGCGAAAGTCACGCGTTAAAGCATCGCGATGACTTTCGCTACGCCTCTTTAGGAATTTTGGGATATGCACTAAGCCTTTTTGGGATTAGCAACTTTCTATAGAGAGCAGCTTTCGCTCTCGAAAGATTAGCTAGGGGGGTGTTACTATCAAAAGGCCAAATGCAAGAACAATCGTCTGGCTGCTGGTTATCGGGGTGGTGTTTGCTTTCTTCGAGTCTTACATGCTGCCAGCGGGATCAAGCCAGTTGTTTGCCGCTAATAAGGGAGTGCGCTGGACAGACATAGGGCTTGTGGCCCACGCAGGAGGGAATGTTCAGAACATCCAAGGAACCAACACCATTGAGGCGGTAGAAGAAAACTATGAGCTTGGGCACAGGGTGTTTGAGCTAGACTTCAACCTTACGTCAGACGGAAAGTTAGTTGGAATACATGATTGGGGCACCAATCCGGCAAAGAGCTGGGAAGAGTTCTCGTCCAAGCTGATTATGGACAACTTCACTCCGACTTCGCTTGAGATGTTCTTGGACTTTATAGATGAGCATGAAGACACCTATATTGTCACAGACACAAAGTCTTTTGATTATCCAGAGGAGGAGGTTGAGAAGCAGTTCAAAATCTTGCTTGAAGCGACAGAAGACAGGCCTTGGATTCGTGAGCGGATTGTCATTCAGGTCTATAGCCAGGCTATGTATCACATTGTCAACAAGGTTTACAAATATCCTAATATTCTGTACACGTTATACGCGGAAACGGATTCTGAGGACAAAATAGTAAAATTTGTGACAGACGAGAAGATTCCTGTTGTGGTCATGCCTCCTGAAAGAGCCAACATGACGTTCTTGAACAGGCTATTTAAAGCTGGCGCAAAGGTTTTCTTGCATACCCTAAACGACAAGGAGGAAGTGGATGGATGGCTTGCCAAGGGGGTTTCTGGGGTGTACACAGATGAATTGCTGCCGTCGACTTGGGCTAAGAAGTAGGTTAGACGGGGCGAGGGTATGGGAAGTCAAATTATAATAGTTATTGAAAAGGATGCCGTATACGCGGCATCCTTTTTTTAGGTCTTTGTTCGCCAAAATGTGACGATATCTTTACAGGCGTTGACTTGCTTTATGCTTTGCCTGATAATGAGATTGAGATTTGAATTCATAGATCCCATATCGCCAAGAAAAGCGGGACGTGAGTAGTTGGGATTTAAGGAACAAATTATCGGAATGAAATACATAGAAGAGATTTATAATAGTAAATGTCGTATTAACTAAGGCGAGCGGTTGCCAAAGAGCGGTAAGTTAATGTTTATCGCTTCTGAAGCATGCCCGTCTGGATTCAAAGGCGGGTTGGGATAGAGAGCTCGCCAGGCTAATTTTGCAACTTTGGGAGTGAATCATATCAATAAGACTATTGCGTTTATACTGATTGGATGCATTCTGGCTGTTGCTGTGTTTTTTGTAGTTCGCCAAAACCCTTGGATAAGAGGAGCAGAAGAAAGCACGAGGGGGCATAGGCAAATCAAGGATATTGTTGGAGAAGAGGATTCTGGAGAAACGGATGTTGTCTTGCCTCAGAACGAGGATTTTGAAGAAGAGGACAAGATAGCCGAGGAGTTATCCTTGACAACCAGCGCTCAAGCGCCAAGCGTTGCAAAAGTCGAAAGGCGCGTTCCTGCCGTGGAAAAAAGCGTGACGCACATATCATCGTACGCATATTGGATAAAACCCACTCCTGTTCTTGCGCCGTCTAGGGGTAACCAGGAAGCCGCAACAGCTGAGCCCGCCGCTTTGCCTGCCTTTGAGCCCATTGAGACGGAGCTTGCTGACTGGACTGAGGTGGGGCTTGTCGCTCACGCTGGAGGGACAGTGCAAAAGGTTCAGGGAACAAACACAATAGAAGCGGTAGAGGAAAACTACGCTTTGGGGCACCGGGTATTTGAGCTGGATCTGAACCTGACCTCGGACGGAAGGCTGGTCGGGATACATGATTGGGATGGCAAAAACGCGAAGAGCTGGGCTGAGTTTTCATCCAAGCCGGTTGGCGGAATTTTCACCCCGACTTCTATCGAGATGTTCTTGGATTTCCTGGACAAGCACAAGGACGCTTACATCATCACTGACACGAAGTCGTTCGACTACTCTGATGAACAGGTAGAAGAGCAGTTCGAGGTTCTGCTTGAAGCCACAAGCGCAAGGCCTGAGCTAAGAAAGAGGATCGTTGTCCAAGTCTACGGCCAGGACATGTATTACCTTGTAAACAAGATTTACAAGTACCCGAACATGATCTATACCCTGTACATGGAGACGGATCCCGAGGCTGAAATAGTAAAGTTTGTTGATAACGAAGACATAGCGGTTGTGGTCATGCCCCCAGAAAGAGCCAACCAGGACTTTTTGAGGAAAATCTACGACACTGGCGCCAAAGTCTTCATCCATACGTTGAACAGCACGGAAGAAGTGAAAGAATGGCTTGGCAAAGGGGCGTCAGGGGTTTACACGGACGACTTGCTGCCTAAAGAGCTTTTGAAGTGAGAAAGCGTCTCTAAATTACGGCAAATATGGAAAAAAACAAAAAGGCCCGCGATTGCGGGCCTTTTTGTTTGAGCATTTAGAGTTTGTCCCAAATTAAGTTTAGGGCAGGAAAAGTCGCTTTGGGACAAAACTTAGGCTTTATTTGATGATTACTGTGTCAAAGCTATTGAAACCCTGAAGGGTCAATGTTTTAAGCCTGTAATCATTCTGCATCAGCTCAAAGAATTTGGAGATGATGTCTTCATTAGCGCCAGCTCTCTCCATTGGCTCCTGAAGCATTTGAAGGCGCAGAACTACCTGTTCGCTGTTGCCGGGCCAAATGTATTGTCCCCTCAGGCCATTTATGACCGTGCTAAGCAAAGACGTATGCATGAGCCTCTCGACTAGCAGAAAAGAAATGCTTGGCTCGATTGCGTCAAGCATAGCGTGAATGTCATCTTCGAGTTTGGCAAGCAAGGAGATCAGGGCTTCGCTTTTTGAGATAGCTGGCAAAAAGCTTTTGCTATCCTTGAGCTCAGCTTTGGTTGCCTGGCTCTGCACCTTTGTTATTTCAGCGCATATGTCATAGACTGCAATCATGAACGTGCCATAGAAAGTTAAGAAGATTTTGCTGGATTCCTCGTTTAGCGTCTTTTTGATGAACGCGTGGATCAGATCCTTGATTGATATGTTGATGTAATTCTTGTTGTCAATGGTTTCCTTCTTGCGCTTGGTTGGCGTGATTAGGCTAACCAGGTATTCTCCGGAGCAGCCCAAAGAGCTAGCGAGATCAAACATTATAGGCCCATCGGGAATTGCTAGACCTCGTTTGTAATTAGACATTGAGGATTCAGCCAAGTGAGCCAATATCCTTTCTTTTCGGGCGCGCATAACTTCTTGGCTCTCACTGCCGTGGATCATAAATAACCTCCTTCCAGAGAAGTTATTCTCACTCACTAGTTTGACAAGAGCTTTAAAGCGTAGGACGAATGTTTTTAGGCTTGCGGGCATTGTCTTGCAGAGGACGGGGCTGCGGTCTGGTGAGCGAAAACATATGTAAAAATGAATCTACGTGTCCGCTCGTGAGCATCCGATTGCTTGAGCAAGAACACATTTGTTTTCACTCGCTGCATAACGGCGAGCCTCGCATATAGATCATAAGTATAACACGATGCGAGGATATTCGCAAGAGAAATTTATGCAGCTGTCTGCAAAATGCGTGTATTAAGATTTTTGCAGAGCCATATGCTTTTGTCTGCGGCGCTCGTCTTTCTTTTATATTTTTGCGATGCCGGATTGCCCGCCTTTTGCATTTGGTTGTTTGGAAGCCCCGGAATCAATTTTGGTGTATTCTCAATAGATTTTTATGTGTCACAATATGGCTCTAGAGGTGAGACAGGGATTTAAGCAAATTTTCATCACGCCAATTTTCGAGGCAATCGACAAAGGTTGGCGCAATATCTTTCGCATTGACAAGTTTATCGAATATGATTATAATGTAGAAAAGTGAGGGATCCTAATATTAAGCATATCCCTATATTTAGGCATGAAAGTCAAGCGCAGAAGCAGCGCGTTGACTTTGGCTTCATATTGAGATGCATTCGCTTAGCGAAAAGCGTTTTTCTTTTCGCTCCTGCAAGGAGGCGCATGAATGGACGCTATTTTGAAGCTTGCATACCCGGCGCAGACCGAAGAGCAGAAAGAGAAATACTCCTGCTTTTTTGAGCTTGAATCCATAGCGCCGGGGTTTGAACCTGAAATAACATATGACAATGATGGATTTAGAATCATGCTGACATATTATGATTGCGAATTGCTTGGGCAGTATGTGGATGGCGAGCTTGTCATCGAGGCGAGCACATCCATTGGCGGGCCAGGATACCACGCATGCTTGGTCGATATATTTGACGGGCTTGGAGTGAAGCCGATAAGGGTTGAAGACCCGACAGGCTACTATGAGCATAGGGACTTTGCCAAGCTTCAAGACGCAATGGACGAATGGCTTAAGGATGTCAGCGCTTCGGTTCTGCAGCTTCATCGCAATGGAGGCAAGAACATTGGGGTTTCCTACAATCCGCACACCACGCCTGAGGAATCTGACCACTTCGCCTTTTGCCCTTTAGGCTATTTTGAGAAAGAGTTTTTTGAGCGAGCGGCTAACGGGGAGCGTCTAGGCAAGGATTTTTTCGTATGGTGGAACAAAGAGCCGGACGCATTGTACTGCTGCCAAGTTGCCATGAATTTGATTTGGTGGCAAGTCATCTGGATTAAGCCTGTATCGGAAACTGAAGAAGAGGTCTTGTCTTCAGTGCTAACATGCTTGGAAAAAGCTTATGAAATGGACAGCGCAGACAAGGGGCAAAAAAGCCTTGAATATCCTGTGGCCGAGTGGCTGGAAATCGCCCGGCTTGCTGGAGACGCTGAAACCGAAAGGCTGCTTGGAGAGCGGTTTGGCGAGATTGGCAAAGGGACTTTGGGGTACATGCGAGGCAATATTGTCAGCGGCATAGATGACTGGACTTTCCTGCACAGAGGCTCTATGTACATAAGTGAAGGCGACAATGGAGAGCTTATATGGAAAGACGATGATTTTGAAATC
>JAISWZ010000558.1 GCA_031270945.1 Clostridiales bacterium
TTTTGGATTTTTTGGATTTTTTGGATTTTTTATAGGAAGAACTCCGTCATTCCTGAGGAGCACCAGCGATTCCTTCGCGGAAAGCAGGGATATCTCTTTGCTCTCGTCTGTGCCCAATATCTTCAAGGCGTCTGATTCGCTTGCCGCAAACGGGTTCTCAAACAGCCCCATCCTGAACTTTGCTGCAAGGACGCGCAAGCAAGCCCTATCCAATACATCTATGTCAGCGTCGCCTTTTGAAAACATCTCTGACAATTCTTCGTTGTAGCAGACGGCTATTGGCAACTCCAAGTCCATCCCCGCAGCAAGGGCCTGCAACCCGGCGGTTTTCAAGTTTTCCGCAGTCTTTTGGACTGTATGGAGATGCTTGATCGCGTCGTAATCCGAGACCACAACGCCGTCAAAGCCCATCTCATCACGTAGAAATTCTGATAGGAGCTCTTTCGACGACGAAATCGGCTCGCCGTTTATAACGTTGTAGCAAGGCATAATTCCTCTTAAGCCTGAGTTTGTGATAGCCGCTTGAAATGGCTTAGCGTACGTTTCCCGCAAGGCCTGGCCGGAAATCTCGCAGTCAGCCGTATGAATGCCGCCCTTTGAAAGATGAAATCCCAGGAAATGTTTTGCGACGCAATCCGTTTTTCGACCTGACGATTCCTGCTGGCATCCCTTGACGTATTTGGCGCCTAGCGCCGCTGAGAGGGTTGCATCCTCGCCGTAAGTCTCTCCCACTCTGCCCATGCGAGGATCCCGGTTGATGTCCAGCACTGGGGCAAACGCATGCGTTATGCCAATCGCTCGCTCTTCTTTGCCTACAACGTTTCCAATCTTTTCTTCCAGCTCTGGATCAAAGCTAGACGCTCTGCCCAACCCAGATGGAAAGCTCACAGCATTTGGGACATATGCCCCGCACAGCCCCTCCATATGGAAAATGGCAGGAATCCCGTGAGGGGAGCTTTCAATTGCTATCTTTTGAAGCATCACTTGCGTGTCAAGGCATTCTTGAACTGTCTCCGTCATCGTCATTTGAAGGCATGAGATGCTTCCGATGCCTAATAGGCACCTTTCCCGCAAGCTGTCTATGTTTTGCAAGGACATGAATATCAGTCCTTGAAGCTGAGCCATCTTTTCTGGAACAGACATGTCCAGGAGCAACAAATTTGCCCGTTCCTCTGCGCTTAGCGAAGCGTCCTTGTAGTTATTCATTTTATCCTCTTTTCGTAGCGTAATATGTATGGAAGAGCAGCGCTATGTTCAAAGGCACCGGAAAAGTAATGGGAGGCAATTGCCTAAATGCCGGACTTTTCCTGGCAAATTTATCATCCGGCAATCACGCGAGCGCTGGCCATGTTGCAAACTTTCCTGAACTTCTTGCTTGGATCTCCTTCGCGATTGAGCGCTACCCGCACACGGGGAAAGTAGGTGCCGCTTTCGGGATAGGAATGAGTAGCTTCCGAGATCCAGGAGTTGTCTGGTTGGATTTCAAAAGTTCCTTGAGCAAAGTTGCCATCTCCAAGAAAATCCCATTCGACGCTAATGATTTCTCCAGCGCCAAGCGGCGCTTGCATACGCGCAGTGAGATGAACGGTTTCACCCAGAGCGATTCTTGAAACGATTGCGCCGTCAACAGTCAACGAAACCATTGGCTGTATTCCTCCTCGCTCACGGCCTGCATCCGCAATGACAAGCTGGTTTCTGACAACTTCGTAGTCAGTGGATTTTGGCGGCTCGATGCCGTTTTCCACCCAGTTGCCCAGATCCATTAGGGCTTGCTCAAGTATGCCGGTGAAAGATATAAGGCGGTCATTCAAGTAGGCTCGAGAGCCCTCATGGATTTCGTGATGATCCGCGCTTTCGTTGAACCAAAGCCTGAAGTTGTCTTCAAGCCCCATTTCCTTTACGCGTTCCCTGTAGTAATTGCCGTCAGAGGGATACGCGTCAGCATCCTTTTGCATTACGCATGCTATGGCCTTGCAATGGATGTTACCGGTCCACTTTCCTCCGCCAGAGGTTATTTCAGTCATCTGCATTGAATAGTGATCGCCCGGGGTTTGCGCGTAAATGGGGGATCCGTTGGAATCCCGGAGGTGATCCCAAGTGTGAAATTTGGGGCCTGGGTCTTTGTGCCTATGGTAAGCTACCTTAGCGAGTGCGCTCTCACTGACGCCACGCTCTCTGAGTTCATAAAACAGGGCCTTGTGATCTGGATGATACGCTTCCAGGTAACCTGGCTCATTCCAAAACGAATATGTATACGCTTCGTTAATCACGCCTGACGCGTTGAGGCTTTCTTCCAGAGTCGGATAGTCATGCATCAGGAACAGGTACTCGTAGTTCTCCCAAGCTTTAAGCGACAGGCCAAGCATTGTCACCTCGTCAAAGATTTCGGTCTCCAGCTCGTTGAGAGTTGCGTACGGATCGCCGCTGCCCCCTGGCTTCAAGGCGTCTGATATTTGAGAGCCTTTGCTTTCCAAAACCATGCGGGCAAACAGCCTTATGTCAAAGTTGCCAAGGGATGCGCTGGAAGCAACGATAAAGGGCACAATGCCGTCCCACATATTGACGGTTTCAGATTCCAAAGCGCCTATGGCCTGCATTGAGCCTCCGCTTCCTCCATATAGGTAGCCATAGATCCTGCCAGAGTAGGAATAGAGATTTCTGGCTATTGTTCTGGCGACGTGGGCGGAAGACGCGTAGCTTTGATACCCCATCACGCCTATTGGAACCGTAACTGTATATGCGCCTTCGCTTAAATAGAACTCCAATTTTAAGCTTTCCACGTCAACGCCCAGGAATGGATGTGCGCTCTGGATAAACCTTTTCGTCCAATTTTCAACTGGAGGAAAGTACGCGTTATGCTGCACCTCTTCGCCTTCTCCAAAGCGGAACGACACTCTGACATGGGGAGCGGGCAATGAGCTTTCCTCAACAGCAAGAATAACCGGATTTTGCTGCTCAAGGGCTTCCAATGGCGCATACCCTTGGAGAAGCTTTGATATTTCAATATTCTGGACAGGCGCATACAATTGCTTGTCTTCTGAGGCTATCGTTTTTGCCGCGCCATCCGCGCCGATTTTGTCTATCAATTTATTTTCAGCCAGTTCAAAAACCCCCTAATGCGTAATCCCAAAATTCTGTAATGGGACCTGATAGCGTTTGCCCAAGGGCAAATCGCCAATGTCCTGGCGAAGCTTCAACTATGTTTGCCCGGGCTTCTGCGAGCAAACTTGCGTGGTTTTCCCTCGCCATAAAATTAATTGGGGATATGCTCTTTTATTCTGAAAAGCGCAGCGGTGCGGCCCAAAGGCGGGCACAATGCGCAGGGACGCTCGCCAGATATCAAAGCCGATTTGGGCTCGCGAATCTATAGCCTTATGCCTGTGAAACCAGCATTTTAGCCTGTTCTTTTAGTAAGAGCATATCCCAAAATTATATCCGAGGTGCCGTAAAAGTCCGGCGTTGAAGCATTCGCCAGGACTTTTCCGGCACCAATACGGAATTTTGGGATATGCACTAAG
>JAISWZ010000567.1 GCA_031270945.1 Clostridiales bacterium
TGCAATCAATGATTGTAAACTCCCTGGCGGAAACCAGAAACCTGCTTTCAAGCTCCAACAGCTTCCCGGGCGGGATGCTGCGCGAATTCGCCTCGCTCTACCCTGACGAGCTCAGGGAGATGTTCTCGGATCTCTACGACGAAGACAAGAGCGTCATCTCCAGGGTGCAGATTTTCGCTGAGAAGTCAGCCAAGCTTAGAGCCAAGACCGCGAAGTGGCAGCAAGACTTCCAGACCCCCACTGCCATAAGCACCTACCTTTGGCTCCGCTACCCTGACAAGCACTACATCTACAAGTACTCGGCGATGAAGGACAGCGCCCGGAAGCTGTGCGGGGTAATGCCTCCGTCGGACAAGTACGAGCGGCTGGCCTTCGGGTACAGGCTGTATGACGCCATTTGCCTTGAGCTGGCCAAAGACTCCGAGCTGGTATCCGTGTCAAGCAAGTCTTTGGGGTCAGATTGCTACCCAGATCCCGAGCTCAGGACGCTGACAATGGAGTTCGCAACCTTCGTCAGCAAGTGCACTGAAGAATGCCCGGCGGCGGAAAGCGTGGCGGGCAGGAACCTGATACTCTACGGCACCTTTGGCACTGGCAAGACTTACAGCGCTGTCACTCACGCCGTATCCATAATCCAGGAGAAGCCTTTTGGCGACATCAAGGCCTTGCCGTACTCCGACGTGCACTCGCAATACCTGGAGTACATGGATCAGGGGCTGATCTCCTTTGTGACCTTCCACCAGTCCTTTGGCTACGAGGAATTCATAGAAGGCATCAGGCCTGTGGCGGCTTCAGACGGCTGCGCGGGAGTGCAGTACGAAGTGCGGGACGGCATATTCAAGGCGTTCTGCGACAGGGCCGGAATACCCGAAGACACTGAGCTGGGTTTAGGGAAGACGCCCGCTGTCTGGAAGTTCACTGTCGACGCTTGCGACAGCGACGCGCGGAATGAGTACATGGACAAAGGCCTGCTTCGCCTTGACGAGAAGAGCGACCAAGACACCCAAAGCTCTGAGCTGAGAGCTTTCCAAAGGGACATGCAGGTAGGCGATCTGGTTGTTTCCTGCCGCTCCAGCTCTTCGATAGACGCTATAGGCGTGGTATCCGGAGAGTTTGAGTGGCACAGGGAGTACAAGCTGTTCCAGGGGCAGAGAAACGTGAACTGGCTCACAAAGGGGAAAGACATTGACATATCAGGCTTGTGCAAGCCGATGAGCCTGTCTCCCATTTGCAGGCTGTCCATTTCTGTCTCTGACGTTCTCCAGCTCCTTCAGAAGGACAGCCCATCGCTGTTCGCGCCTCGCCCAAAGATCCAAAACCGGGTCTTTATCATCGACGAGATAAACCGGGGCAACATCTCCAAGATATTTGGGGAGCTGATCACCCTGATCGAGCCCAGCAAGCGGATAGGGGCGCTTGAGGAGCTGAGGGCCAGGCTTCCCTACTCCGGCCAGAACTTCGGGGTTCCATCCAACGTCTATATAATAGGGACGATGAACACCGCTGACAGGTCTATCGCCATGATAGACGCGGCTCTCAGGCGCCGCTTCAGCTTCATGGAAATGAAGCCCGACTCCAGCCTTCTCAAGAACGTGGTTGTAGAGGGCATAGACATAGCTGAGGCTCTTGACACCATAAACCGGCGGATCACAGTCTTGCTTGATCGGGAGCACACAATAGGCCACGCCTGCCTTCTCCCGCTAAAGTGCAACGCCTCGCTTGAGCTCCTGGCTGAGATCTTCAAGTCCCAAGTCATGCCGCTCCTGCAGGAGTACTTCTTTAACGACTACGAGAAAATCCAGCTGGTGCTGGGAGACAACCAGAAAAGGGATGACAGCGTCCGGTTTGTTGTCAAGAAAACCGACACCTTCAACCTGTTTGGAGACTCGGGGCTGGACCTGCCGGATTTCTACGAGGTAAACGAGACCGCTTTCATGAGGATAGAAGCCTATGCGTACCTTAGCTAAAACTTACACCATCACAGAGTATGGCGGGTTTACCCGTGGCGGATCCCCGCTTGGAACTCTGTCGCCGTTGCCTGAAAAAACATTTGACGCGCTTGAGCGGTTTTTGCTCTCCAACAGCTCAGACGCCAGGACAGCGCCACAAGAGCTCATGTCTCTGTCATCCCGGAAAGGGACAGGCAAAGTTATCACAGCCAAAAACTACGTTGGGCTGATAGCGCTCAAGGATGGATCGGCTATAGAAATCCTGCCCAAGATCCATGACGGCGCCAGCATCCCGGAAACAAAGCGGGTTTTCCTGGGCATGCTTAAGACTTTGAAAAACGCACCTTTCAAAGATTTGAAGGTTTCCGGCCTCCAGTCAGACAAGCTCAACATCCTGGAAATTTTCATTTCCATGTTTGCCACGGAGGCGGCGAACATCGCAAAGCAAGGCCTGAGCGCCTCGTATAGCCAGACAGAGTCAAACGAGCGCTTCTTCAAAGGCAAGCTCAATGTCCAGCAGAACATAAGCGCCAACAGCTGCCACAAAGAACGCTTCTTTGTGGCGTACGACAACCTTGGCGCAAACCGGCCGGAAAACAGGCTGATAAAGTCAGCCCTGCTCATGCTCAAAAGCCTGAGCTCCAACCCCCAGAACCAGCGGCTCATCTCAAGCGTGCTTTCTTTCTTTGGCGCTGTCGACGCCTCAATGGATCTATCCAACGATTTTTCGAGATGCGTCTTTGACCGCAGTATGTCCCAGTACAAGAAAGCCTTGTCATGGTGCCGGATTTTTCTTTGCGGGAATAGCTTCACCGCGTTTTCAGGCAGCGAGGCCGCTTTGGCTTTGCTTTACCCAATGGAGAGAGTCTTTGAAAGCTTTGTGGCAGAGCGCTTCCGCGCTCTTGCCCCAAGCGGGATCACGGTCAAAATCCATGACTCGTCCCGCTGCCTCTTCGACAAGCCAACAAAGTCGTTCCGCCTCCGGCCTGACATAGTGATCTCCTGCAATAACCGCTGCTTTATCATAGACGCAAAATGGAAGCTCCTCTCCAAAAACTCCCGCAACTACGGGATTTCCCAGCCAGATGTCTATCAGATTTACACCTACGGCAGCAACTTTGGAGCGGAGAAAACTGTGCTCATCTACCCCAAGCCTTGGCTATGGAATGCGGAGGACATGACATACAGCTCAGATGACGGCTTTTCCGTGGACATAGCGTTTATCGATCTGATTCAGCCGGACGCAAGCGTTTTAGCAGTCCTTGAGAATGCGGGAAGCGCCTTTTCTGAAACCCATTAGGGCAAGAAAGTTGCTAACCGCCATTCACGCGAAATCTTGATGGCAAGCAGCAAGCGCATATACGCGAAAGAGGGATGCCGGTGGTTGGCATCCCTCTTTTTGGCTTGGGGATAGCGCGGCAGGGCAGGACTTTGCTCAAGGCACCCGCAAACTCTTTGGCGTAAGCGGTTGCTGAAATGATTGCGCTCCGTTAATGTCGAAATATTGATAAAGTTTGAAGAAACGTAAGCGTTAGTCCTTGTGCGTTCCATTGGAAAGATGAATCCTAAATCTCACTTAGCCCATGGCCTAAACTGGCCCTTTTAAAAAGCGCAATGAACTAAAAAATTTCTTGACAACTTTGAGCCATGCATGTTATAATTGATTTAAGGGTAGGTGCTAACGGAAAGTCAAAATGACTCATTCCGAGCATATCAAGGCCATGCCATTCCCCTTTACCGCATAGCCCTAGATTTACCTTTAAACTGATCCGCCATTAATCGCGGAACCCTATGCACCTGGCTTACATAATGCGAATAAAACTATGCCATTCCAATTTATACGGAGATAAAGAGCAAACTGCTCAAGGAGCAGATTCTGCATGCGGACGAAACCACTATCAGGTACTCAGAGAGGAAGGCCGGAAAGCTGAAAGCAAATCCTACTTCTGGGTGTTCCGCACAGGCTCTCATGCAAAAACGCCGCTAATCTTGTTCAATTACACCATACCCGGGCGGGCTCAAATGCCGTTGAATTCCTAGACGGTTCCGTCTGCAAGCACCTCGTTTATTGAGCGGGATTTTTGATTTGGATGCACAAAGAGGAGGGATTGACGCCCGAGCGACGGTTCCAAAAAAGGCTTGCACATATAAAGCCTTTGGCGGGCAAGCTCTTTAAATTCATAGAACCTTTGTCAAGCAGCATGGGCTCATTGCTCCAGTGCGCTATCTCATACATGAAAAATCAGAAAATGAATCTGATGAATGTGTTCTTGGATGGCAACCTGGTATTCTCGAACAATCTCGCCGAGCGCACGATTCGAGTTGTCACAGTGGGAAGCAAGTGTACGCTGGGCCACTGGAGGTGCCAATCTTTGCGAGATCATGCATTCCGTGTTTGATACTGCCTGTGATAATGGCTTCATTCCGGAGAAGTGCATGTTATATGTTCTTGAGCAGATGCCGCCCGCACTGGGTGATGACAAAAAGGTTCAGGCGCTTCTTCTGTGGAGTAGCACTCTGCCCGCATGCTTGAAGATGAGCCCGCAAGATAAAAAAGGGCTGCTAGCACAAGTCGCAGATGCGAGTGAGCCAGATAAGACAGTTGACACCACGACAAGTTGATGCAATTTTTTCTGGGCTTAAAAAGGCCCTTTTTGTGTTGCGAAAAACGCTGAGCCTACATTTGCTGGGCTCTTTTTGTGTTGTGGGAGGCGCTGAGCCGTCAGCTCAGCGCCTCCCGCTATTGTCATGTTCCTTCATATACAGCATTTGGCCGCGTCTAATAACACTAGGAGCTTGAGCATTGGGCAATACTTGCCTATCATTTATAAAGCACCTCCTCGTCGGTCGCATTAATTAAACGTTATTTTGCCGGTAAAAGGAACACTGAATTTTAATTCGAGTTTTTATAACGCACAAGAACTAACGCTTACGAAGAAACCTAATTCCTAGACACCCGCTCGATTTGGAGGTGCTTGCTATGTTTTGGCCCTTGGACAGCGCAACAAGGCGGTGTTTGTGCGTGAGCAGGGGACGGGTGCTAGGGGTTGCTGCATTTTTGCATGATTTATCAATATTTCGACATTTAACTAGCGTCGCAATGTCCATAAATAATTGCCTCCCCTCTTTTCTTGCCGCCCGCCTCATCTCTCGCCGCCCGCTCTCAGCCTCCCCACGCCAAAAAAGGCGGACAACCATGCCCGCCTTTCCTTCTTCATGATAAATCCAAAAACTCGCCGCAAAGCTCCTTCAAAGCCTCTTGCCTGCGGAAGATGTACCTAGCGGCAAATTCTTTGGG
>JAISWZ010000575.1 GCA_031270945.1 Clostridiales bacterium
ACGCCAAGCTCTTCGGCCTTTTTGACGTCAATCCTGGAAAAGCTCCAGATAGCCTTGACGCCTCCGTGGGCTACTGTTTCAAGGAGCTTCCCAGCCTCTTCATTTGGGACACAGAAGACGGCAATGTCTACTTTGTGATCTTGGAGATACTGCTCCAGCTCTGAGATGTCAGAGATCACGAGCCCGTTCACGGACTGCCCGACTAGGGCAGGGCTATTGTCGAAGAGAGCCGTGAAGATGAAACCGCGCTTCCTGAAGGACTCGTACTGCAGCAGCGCTTGTCCCAGGTTTCCTGAGCCAAGGACTATCAGGTTGTACTTTTTGTCCAAGCCAAGGATCTTTTTTATCTCGTTCTGGAGCACGTCCACGTTGTAGCCGTAGCCCTGCTGGCCAAAATTGCCGAAGTTGTTGAAGTCTTGCCTGATTTGCGAAGCTGTTACACTCATCTTCTCGCTCAGCTCAAGAGATGAGATGCGGGTGATCCCTTTTTCGAGGAGGTCGCCCAGATATCTGTAGTAACGAGGGAGCCTTCTTATTACTGCCGGGGATATTTCCCTGTTGTCCATAACCGACACGCCTTTCGCCCAAGCGTTTATGCCATCGAGTGAAAAGAGGCCTTTTCACTCGATGATATGGTTGGCAAAAGCGCTTTGGGAAATTTGGGATATCAAAGGGCCTTGGGGCCCGTAAAAACGCTGATCTGATTTATCTCCTATTTGGGCCTGTAGATAAAGTACTCTTCCTTCATCTCGCTAGTGGGCACGGTAGCGCCCGTTAGAATCTTCATGGCGTGGCTATGCGCTGTAATGAGCCTTGGCAAGTCTTTCTCCCTAATGCCAGGAGAGAGGTCGACCCTGTCGTTTAGGGCGTCAAAAATGCTCATGACCCGAACATCATACGCGCCAAGGCGGTTGATGTACTCATTCCAGGTAGGAATGATAGAGGCGCGGGTGATCTCAGCCTTCTCGTCGTTCACTTTCTCCAGGTACAAAGTGAGAATTACTCCGGTGTCTCTTGGAATAGTTCGTTGAGATGAGATGAAATTTCCAAGGGAAAAAGCGGCAAAACAGGTCCTGCCGTCAGACGCTTTCTGGAACCCGGCTTTCTGGAGGACATGAGGATGGCTTGCCGCCACCACATCGGCCCCTGCGTTTAGCATGAAAGATACCATGTCAGTTGTCTGGGCGTTTGGCGCTTCGGCGTACTCTACTCCCATGTGGGGAATAACTATGATGAAATCAGGGTTTTGCTCTTTGGCCCTCTTGATGTCTTTTTCAACAAGAGCTTTGTCCAGTAGGTTTACTGTGTAGTCATGCCCCTTGACCAAGGGCAATCCATTGGTGCCGTATGTATAGGACAAAAGAGCGATTCTCATTGTGTTTGCTTCAAGGATTGAGATCGTGTCTCTCTCCTCAGGGCTTGCGAAGGTTCCGGTATGCTTGATGCCTATGGAGTCCAGGGTTTTTATGGTTCTAAGGATTCCCGCCTCGCCTTTGTCATTCGAATGGTTATTGGCAGTAGAGAAAAAGTCAAATCCAATTCCTGCTAACGCTTCCGCGTAGGCGTCAGGGGTGTTGAACCTGGGGTACTCGCTGTACCCTATCTCAGGGCCTCCAAGCACTGTCTCCAGGTTGCCTACGGCAAGCTCAGCCGACTGTATGTAGGCAGCCACAGGCGCAAAGGCTGTGGTGAAGTCATAGGAGTTGCTGGACTTGTTATACGCCGCTTGCATCTGCGGGCTATGGACCATGAGGTCGCCTACTATCACAATTTTCGCTTGGCGAACCACATCGCGCGGCGGCTCTGGAGTAGGGGTCGGGAGTCGTCCAGGCTCAGGCGGCGCCAGATCAGGATCTTTCGCCTCAAGCGCTGACTCCACGGCGGACGCCTCAAATAGGAAGTGGCGGCCAGAAGAGAAGAAAATGAATACAAACAAGAACAAAAACAAGAAAAGCGCGCAAAGGAGCGCAGGCAAAAGCCTGCGTATCCGCGCTAGAGATTTCATGTATATCTATGCCCCTCTCGCGGCTCTATAATTTTGGAATCAAATCGAAATAGTTTTGGACGCTTCCGTCCATGAGGCAAACCTCAATAATCCTCTTGCCGAGAGGGAGGAGATCGCGTGTAAGGTACTTTTTCACTTCTGACTTGAAAAACTCGTTGAGCATTTTTGCGCCTGCGTCATAGCCTTCGATTCCGACTTCAGGCTGGTGATCCACTTGAAGGAAGGCTTTGGGCAATTGAACTCCGTCGATCTTCACAGAATCCAGGGCATAGCCCAAAAGCGGACATCGGGAAGGGGCCAAGGCGCCTTGCCTAAATTTGACTCCGCCGCGCCTGGCGATAAACTCCCTGGTGGCCCACTGTCCAGCAAACCCAACATAGTATGCGCCGATGTGCTGGTTGGGGATCAGGATATACCTGGTTGAAAGAGTGGACATTATCTGCTCCAAGAGAAGGTTGGCCTGGTCGACTTGCTTGCCTGTGGCAAACGGCCAATACGATCCGACGCCTTCGCTCTTCATCCCGCCTGAGTCCAGGATTGAGGGATTGGCGAAGCCACGGGGGGCTACCAATCTCCAGATCCAAGCCAGGGCTGGAGGGAGGACGTGAAATATTCCGGCTATGCCGTAGCCAGGGTTTTCCTTTGTGCTAGGCGGAGTGCGTATCCCGAAGGAACGGACATCCACCTCCACTGCTATGTCCGTATGCCCGCTGAAGGACTGCCTGGGCATTATCAGCCTGGGGTTCGGGCACGGCTTGCCGGGCGCGTCCATGACGGGCTCCCAGATGAGACAGGTGGATCCGGGGGTTCCATCGATATTCAGGAAGCACAACGGCTTGTCCGGGTGTATGGTTGTCTTTTCAATTTCCGGCTGGGTGCCATATTCCTTGATATGATCTACACGAAGGAACCAGCCTTCTTCAGCGTCAGCCACAACCAGCCTGGTCGAGCCCTTCTGGAGGGAGGGATGGCACATGGCCATGTCGTCTGTGACAGGGTGGAGCTCGCAGGCGTCCATTATCGTCAGAAGGTACTTTTCGCCTGAAACTATGTTTGTGCCAAGAAGCAATCTTCCGTCTCTCTGCCTGTGAAACTGCTCAAGCATCTCAGACTTTCCGCCCCCGCTTGCGCCTTCGTGCATTATGGTCACGGTCAGCTCATACGGCGTGATAATTTTCACAGTAGAGGCGTGAAGCGTGATCCACCCCTCCTGCTCTCCCAGGTTCAAAAGGACGCTGTAAATGCCCTTTTTGGCGCTGGGGCCTGGATACAGGTTGTAGGCGAAAACCTCGTGCATCTCAAAGAGCCTGTTGTGTATGACTACCTGCTTCCCGTCATAGTAGAGGTGCCTAAAAGGCGGAGCTACATAGACCACAGCCTTAGGCCGGAAAAAGTTCTGAACCTTGCTTTGCGGTATGAAGCCTTGCATGTCCGCAAGCATCAAGGCAAAGAAGGCGGCGTTCTTTGGGACAACCAAGAGCGCTGCGTAACCTAGCCCTATCGTCGCGTTGCCAGCCAGAAACGGCATGCAGATCAGGCTGGACTGCCCTTTGAGCCAGTCGAATGTCTCCTTCCTGATGTCGTCAAAAGGCTGGCCAAACCGCTCTTCATGGGTCACTTTGTCTGTGGGGAGGCTGTCAGCTATGACAAGGCTGTCTGGATCACGCCTTCTCATGTATGGCTCGTCATAGTTGACAACAACCCCGTTTTTGCATTTCGCCACATACGCTTCCCGCACTTGCCCTAATCCATTTACGTCAAAGGAGACATCGAAAGTGTCCGCGCCCATGCCGCCCAGGGCGAGCTCAATGAGCTCTTCCCTGGACTCCGGGATGATGATCTCAGCCTTGTCGTTTGTCACGATGCTTCTAAGCTCGCTTGGCAGAACCATCTTGTTCGTGACTTTCAATCCCATTTTTCGAGACCTCCTCTATTGCCTTGAGAACATCCTTTGTTCCGTCGGAAATGACGCTCCCGCCCATGGCGGTTGTCATCTCTCGCTTCTTCTCGTGAAGAGACTTAAGCTTGCCTTCAAGGCTCTCGCCAGTCAGATCCTCCTCGCGCAACACCAGGCTGAAGCCCTGCTTTTCATACGACTGCGCGTTTAGTATTTGATCGCCCCTGCTGGCCCCCAGGGAGAGAGGTATTAGCAGACTTGGCTTTTTCAAAGCCAAAAATTCGGTGATGGAATTGGCGCCAGCCCTGGATACGGCCAGATCCGCCAAAGCCATGAGATGGGGCAGCTCAGCGTTCGCGTACTCCAGCTGAAAGTACCCCTTACGGGACCCTTCCGGCCAAAGGTTGCCTTTGCCGCACAAGTGTATTATGTTGTACTTCTTCAGCAATTCTGGCAAAGCGCTTCTCAGCACCTCGTTGATCTTGGCTGATCCCTGGGATCCGCCCATAACCAGCACCACCGGCTTCTGATCCGTGAACCCGCATATCCTCCTGCCCTCAAGCTTGCTCCCGTCGTAGAGCTCCCTCCTTACAGGAGTCCCGGTTAGGACAGCCTTTCCGCCTTTTATGCTCCCTACAGTCTCAGGAAAGCATACCAGCACCTTGTCAGCGAAAGGTAGAGCGATCCTGTTTGCCAAACCCGGAGTCATGTCAGACTCATGGATCAAGACCTTGATCCTGAGAATCTTTGCCGCCACGCATACAGGCGCGGCTACAAACCCGCCTTTTGAGAACACTATGTCCGGCTTTATCTTTCTAAGCGCTCCCAGCGCGTCTCCTACGCCCTTTATGACGCGAAACGCGTCAGTGAAGTTTTTCAGCTCGAAGTATCTCCTGAGCTTGCCGCTGGATATCCCGGAATACGGGATCCCTTCCGCTTCAACCAAGCCCTTCTCTATCCCGTTCCTGCTTCCGATGTAGAAGATCTCGTAGCCTAGCTCCCTAAGAAAGGGAGCGAGAGCGAGGTTTGGCGCGACATGGCCAGCCGTGCCTCCGCCTGTAAGCACTATTCTCATAATACACGCTCCTGGGTCCAGACGTTTGGGGCATGCGCCCCGGAATTTGATTCGCGATTTTTTCGGGCGAAGACTTCAAGAAAACGAGATGAAAAGCGAAGCTATTTTCCCTCGCTTGCATCATATCCCAAAATTTTGGCTCGGAAAAGTCTGCGAGGGGGATATGCACTGAGGGTTGCCATAGGCGCGTTAATACTACTATACTATATTTATCGCATCCAAGCAAATCTTTTGCCACAAGCTGCAACAACCCGCCGCTATCCTTGAGAGCCAAGATATTCAGGCCTTCGCAGAGCTTTTGGTTTTTTATATGCACACCGCGTCAGCCAAATATTTCTTGAGAATTTTAATTTTCGCCTTTTTTGGCTTCCCTGCGGCAAGCCTTTGCGAGGGGAAAATCTTGCTGTTTCCCGTATTTTCAGGGCATGCAACCTGGCAATTTGCACGGATCCGTCTTTTTCTCTAATGTTGAACCGAATTAGTAATTTATGGCGATTGAGAATTTGATATTTTGTAGCCCGAAAGATCCATTTCACGCTTGCATTTTTAGAAATAACATCAAAACTTGATTTTTAGCCTTACGCGCCTTCGAGGCAGACGCGCTCTGTAGACAGTGTGAGAACGTCGAGCAAAGTTTTGGGTGGATCAATTTCCCAAAAACAGTTTTCGCGTTGGCACTACGCTTTAAAGCCGAAGATTATGCGCAATGGCCGAAATCTTATGCGTAAAAGCTCGCATAAGTTTAAATCAAGCCTGAAGCGCACAAAACCCAAACCGAAACCCCCAACAGCCCTTTGCGCCAAACCCCGCATGAGAGTCCCCTCATATTCGTTATGGCCAGCAGGAGCATTTCTTATGCGGCAGAAATGGCATAAAAGCTTACGCAATATTCGCCTTGAAATGCCAAGCGCAGCCATGGCTGCGCATAACTCGGGGCGATAGGAGGCTGAGCGCGTCACCGCTTTGGAAACCGCCGGAGAGCGGCATGGGGCCAGATCTGCGTTTCGTTGCAGCTCGGTCATGTATGTAAGCGCTTGAGGCGCGCAGGCTGTAAAACTCATGCTAAAAGCAGTAAAACTCATGCTAAAAGCAGCAAATCCCTTGCCGAAGGCGGCGCGTCAAAAAAATCGCGCTTTTACCTGCCTTGATCAAGGCGCAAGATCGACAGAAGAGAAATATTGGCGCCGGACTCTCGCGAAACTCGCTTGATGCTGGATTTTGGCCATACTTGATGCTGGATTTTAGCCATGCATAGAAGGCATGTCGTGGCGGAATGGGCCTCAAGAAAAAAGTGCGCCATATCTTCTGTTGAAAATTGTTCTGAATAGGGGTATAATGGAAAAGCTTTCGTGTTGCGCCAGTTTCGGCTGAGAAATAAAATGCTCTTGGTATTCTTATGCCTGGCGGCAACTGCTGGTGCCAGGCCCAAAAAGGCGCGTTTTTTAGCGCCCGTCTTTTATATGAAAAAAATTGCCCGCAACAATAATATCCCAAAATAGTTCCAGGGCTTGAAAAATTCAGGCATAGATATTCGCCATGAATGTGGCGATGCCCTTGACCATTGGAATTGGGATAGAAATAAAAACCTGGCAGGTGATGACAGTGATCGATTCAAAGCATATCCCCAAATCTAAGTTTTTGATTGCAAAAGGCCGAGGAAGCATAGTTGAAGCATCCGCCAGGGCATTTCCGGCGCTTGTCGCGAAGTTTTGGGATATGCTCCAAAAAGCGTTTGCAATGGATTTGAGGCCGCTAAAGCGTTTGGCCGCGTTGGCTTTTGTTCTTCTGGCAGCCGCAGGCTGCCAGAAGAAAGTCAAGCCTGACATTCCAACCCAGACATCTTTGCCTGTTGTAACAGCAAGCACCAATACAGAGCATGAAACTCCCACCCCGTCTCCTGAGCCTCAAAGCTACGCTGAATACCAAGCTACGCTGGACATATTTCCGAAAGAGCGGAAAATAATAGGGGTTGAAAAGGTCATATATGTTAACAGTACAGGAGATGAGCTGAGCGAGCTAAGGTTTAACGCTTACCTGGCAGCTTACGCTAAAGACTCAACCCAGAAGCCGTATCCGCCGGAGGCGGTGAAGAAGGTCATGAGGTATGGCGAGGACTACAGCCAGCTCAAGATAGGCGAGCTTTCAGTCAATGAAGAGCATGTGGAAACCGAGCTGACAGGGACAAGCCTTAGGGTTATCCTAAAGAGGCCTCTCTCTCCGGGAGAGCGGATAGAAGTCAGGTTTGAGATAGAAGCGTACATCCCTGCGATAAACGCGAGAACAGGCGGAAGCCCAGGCCAGATCTGGTGCGGCAACTTCTTTCCCATGCTAGCGGTTTACGAAAACGGGGAGTGGAGAAGCGATCCTTGCTACAACGTAGGAGATCCATTCTACACCAGGACGTCAAACTTTACTGTTTCAGTGACAGCGCCCCTTGAATACGAGATCATTGGCACTGGGTCTTCCAAAGTGGCCGAGCATGTCGAGAAAAAGACGACAACTTTCACGGCCAAGCTGGTGCGGGACTTTGCCTTTGCGGTCTCAGCTGACTACAAGGAGCATGCCCGCCAAACATCAGAGGGTGTGGACATTGACTTTTACGCCTTTTCAGATCTGGAAAAGCCTGAGGGCATTCTTGACATGGCAGAGCGGGCTCTTGCCTACTTCGGCGATCTGGCGGGCCCTTACCCTTACAACAGGCTTGTGCTTGTCGAGGCTGGGCTCCCGTACTACAACGCCATGGAGTACTCCCAGCTTATCTTCCTGGACTCCGACTTCCTGAATGAAGCGGAGCAATACTCTGACATAGCGCACGAGATCGGGCACCAGTGGTTCTACAACATAATCGGATCAGACCAGGTGAACAACGCCTGGATGGACGAGGGGCTGGTTGCCTTTTTGAAGGACGGAATGTTTCTTACAAGAGAAGAGCAGGAGTTGGCAGCCAGGTCCGAGCACGAGCGGATCAAGGCGATAAGCCCCGAAATATCAGGCTCAGCCCTGTCATCAAGCCTAGGGGAGTACAAAAACTGGGCCGAGTACCACGACATCCAGTTCGGAAAGGGAAAGCTCCTGTTCCACTCACTCAGGAACAAAATGGGGGACAGCTCATTTCTCGCTTTCCTGAAACTCTATTACCAGACCTACTCCTTCAAGATAGCCTCGCCCCAAAACATGATAGACGCCGCGTCGGCGGCAAGCGGGATGGAGTTGGACGAGTTCTTCAATGGCTGGATTTACAACCGGGACATGCCGGAGTTGGTGCTGGATCCGATAGTGCAGGCGAATTAAGCGTATGCTTTAGCCCGCGCTAGGCGCGGGCTAAAGCATACGCGATGCAGCCAGTTCTAGCGCGTGAGCGCGCTAGAACTGGCTGACACCCAGCCCGCTTTGCGGGCTTCCCGGCCAAGCCGGGAAGATACTTTAGACTGAGGCGAAAGAGCGTCGCGCTCTTTCGCACAATTACAATAATTCGAGGAAGGGAAACTAAGTGAAGACAACTGTGCTAATGGGCGCTGTCCCTGGCAGGAGCCTGGGTCTGGAAACAATAGTTGAGCTAGCTTCGGGCGTTTTGTCGGAATTGGGACTGGAGGTCGGCACTGTTGACCTGTTTTCCCTGAAACTGCCCTACTTTGACGGAAAGCCGAACCCGACGGCGGACAAGGTTTTGGATGTTGTTCGGGAGTCAGCAGGGGTGCTGGTCGCTTCAACAGTCCATGCCATGGGCCCCTCGGCTGTGTCGCAATGCCTTCTTGAGTACTTGGAGCTGCCTGAGGCGAAGGAGGCCTTCGCAGCCAAGAATTGCATGATAGTGGCCGTGTCTCGAAATGGCGGAGAAAGGTCTTGCTTGGACTCCATAACCCGCGCCCTGCAAAGCGCTGGAGCTTACGACTCGGTTAGGGTAGGCCTTCAGGAGAGCGAGGTCAAGGCCATAGCGGCTTCTGCCGAGAAGCGGGACATATTTGAGAAGCAAGTGGAAGACTTTTATAGGATGGTAAGGCAGAACAGGAAGTTTTTCATTCCGGCGGACGAGCCCAGGCCCTTGCCTGATCTCCAGTCATCGATAAACCTGGCGGAGAAGGAAGTGTTAAGGGTCATAGAGCGCAGGCGCAAGCAGCCCTTGGATGAGATAGCCAAGAAGCTCAACCTGGACGACCTGGACGAGAGCCAGGCTAGGGACATAAACGAGATCTCCAAGCACTTCAAGAAGAAGTTTGTCGAACCCAAATCCGACGAGGCGGCGGCCGCCGCCGAGGCGAAGCTTGGCGAAGCGCCAAAGCTAGGCTCAGCCAGGCAGATGACCCAGGCGTTCGTCAGGCGCTTCCAGTCACACATTTCAGCGGGCCTCAACGCTGTGCTCCAGCTTAACATAAGTGGCGCTGAGCCCTTCACGGGCTACTACAGGATACAGTCAATCGACTGCCTCTACGAGGATGGGGCGGCAGAAAATCCGGATCTTACGATCCTTTCGGACTCTGAGGTGTGGAAGGACATACTATCAGGCAAATACACGGCCCAAAAGGCGTTCATGATAGGCAGGCTGAAAGTGCGCGGAAACTTTGTTCTGCTCACAAAATTTGATCAATTGTTCTCTGTGGGCAAACAATGAGCGCGCGAAAGCTGTCAAAAGCTACAAAAAAATTTTCCAAAACGCGCTGACTTTTGTGAAACTTGACTAAGGATGTTCCTAAGGGCTCCAGTTCTGGCGTGAAATGCTGGAGATTTTCCGATTATCCAGTCGAAAAGCTGTGCATGCCTAATAAAGATGACATTCGCTGTTAGTTTTTCTTGCTATTTTGTCGTGGATGCGATATGATATATCTAAATAAAAAGTTTACAGTAGAATAGTAATGGTTGGTATACCAATCGTGCTATTGAATCACTGAAGATGACAGCATGCGCGATGATTCGTCAAATATGTTTTATCGTCTTTGATATTGCGGAATTTGATGAGGAATTGCGCCGAATCGTTGCCCGGCTAGGACGGGCAGAGGTGCTAGGGGCACATGAAAGCACGTTCCTGGGTCAAGGAGAAGCGGGATTCAAGCCTTTTAGGATTCAAGAAAGGCAAGCCCAAACCTCATGCCTATTGGGACGCGCTTCAAGAATTCGAAAAGCGCGGTGTGGATTTTTTCAGGATCTTGGGAAAAAAGTTCTTAGCCACAGCGCTTGCGTCTTTCCCTTGATTTAAGCCCGCAAAGTGGCTTACGTTACACAATCAAGGGAAAAGCCAACAAACGCAAACGCAGTGGGCTTAACCGCGCAATTTGAGCTAAAAGTGGAATTGGCGCTTGATGTGGGCCTAGTGCTGAAAATGGGCTTTCAAAGCGGTTGCAAGCTCAAGTTTTTGCTGTAAACGCAAAAGCTTGCAGCGCAATAGGCTTTGAAATGAAGCTGGTTTTGCGAAACTTGAGCGTAGCGTTGCTCAGGCGCATCTCGAAGACAAGCACCTTCGGGGGGCACCTTTCAATAACGCTAAGAGCATAAGTCTTGCGGAACGTTCCCGGTTTCATGGAGCAATCCTCAAAAAGCCCAGCGCAAGCGATTCGACCTATTTTGCGCTGGCGAGCGCGTCTCTTGCTCGCCAGCATAGGATATGCTTTGAGTCAAAGGCATATCTCCAAAGTGATTTGAAGTCTTGGAAAGGGTGTTGCACTATGCGGCAAACCGCCGCCGCGCAAAGGCATAAAAGGCTTTTTCGACATTCAAATCCTTTGGAGCATGCCAAGCGCGCATCCCGAAATCCATGCGTGGCGCGAGCCATAATAGATTTTGGGATATGCGCCAAGTGAACAGGCTTAGCGCAAGCTGCGCCGACGAATACAGGATTGGGAGGGAAAGAAAGTTATGCAGGATAAAATCAGGGTTCTCCTTGCGGATGACAATCTGCTGCTGTGCACTATCGTAGAGGATTACATCAAAAAACAGCCCGATATCGAGCTTGTCAGCATTGCCCATGACGGCTTGGAGGCGTTCTCCAAGATCCGCGAGGAAAAGCCGGACCTGGCTCTCCTTGATTGCGCGATGCCTAAGATTGATGGGCTGGGTGTGTTGGAGAGCCTCGAGGGAGAGCCCGACAGGCCTGTCTGCATCATGCTCACTGGCATAAAGAGCGACAACGTGACCAGGCGCGCCTACGATCTTGGCGCAGACTACTACATAGTCAAGCCCTTCGATATCGAAGGCCTGGGAGATCGCATCCGCATGTTCAGGGAGCGCGGGGACTCGAGCATTCGCACTGAGCTGGATCAGAAGCGCAACTGGGAAGAGCCCCAGAGGGAATGGGCGCCAGATCCCAGATCGGCAGTGCCAGCGCAGCCAGCGCAAACAGCCCCGACAACTATCGCCCCTCACAAGGCCAGCATTGAAGAGCAGGTGACAGACCTCCTGCGCGAAATCGGCGTGCCAGCGAACATCAGGGGATACCGCTGCCTCAGGGCCGCTATCATGATCTCCATTGACAACCTGGATCTGCTTCATTTCGTAACCAGGCAGCTTTACCCCTCGATAGCCCAGCAGCTTGACACCACGCCTAGCTCAGTTGAGCGCGCGATCAGGCACGCAATCGGCATCGTTTGGGAACACGGAAACATCGCGGAGCTGGAGAGGCTCTTCGGGTTCTCGGTGTCGGCAAGGAAGAAGAAACCCTCGAACAGCGAGTTTATCGCCCTTATAGCGGACAAGTTCAGGCTTGCCAACCAGGCCAGCTAGGAACGGCAGCGCTA
>JAISWZ010000579.1 GCA_031270945.1 Clostridiales bacterium
AGAATCATTTTATTTGACAATTCTTTTCTAAGGTGTTATGATGACTACAAGAATTCGACACGGACGAATCATCGTCCGACTTATTTTAGGAGGATATGACAAAAGATGTATTCTGAAGAAGATGAAGTTCTCCTGCCGCTTGCTGTTCCGACAAAGCTGAAGAGCGGCGCTACCTACAGCATGAACGACTTCTATTACCTCATGGGCGATCAGATGGCGCCAAGGTTCTTTAGCGCAGAAAACATGCCCCTCGTTAGCGAGCTCCTGTACGCGGTGACTGGCAAGGAACTCTCGGAAGAAGCAAAAATTTACCCCAATTACGATCTGTCAATGCCCGGGCAGGATATCAAAGTGCATGCCCTCGTTGAAGACATTGATCGAAACTGCTCAGAGGAAAAGATCGAGCTCCTGAAGAGCCGCGAAAAAATGCTCTTCAACATGATAAGCGACCCAGGTATGATCCCTGTGTTTCCGCCTCCGCTTACGGATTTTGGAAAGCTCAAGTCCATGCGCAAGCGCGTGTTTTACGCCATTAACGTTCAAAGCGAGTACTACAGCGTATACCACGGCAAAGGCAAAATGCTTCGCTTGTATGACACCGCATTGTGCGCCCGTTTTAGCGATGACGAGATCTTCCCGGATTTCAATCTCGTATTCATAAACGCCAGAAGCGAGATGGACTTGGTTATAGCCAAGACAAGGATACAGGACAGCGCTGGCCAAGTTGTGCCCTTCTCCCCTTCCTGGCACGAATTCAACGTCGACCACCTCATGGACGCTCCCAAGAAGTTAAGCCGGACGCTTAACAACCCCGTCGCTGAAGCATTTTATTATATTTTCAACTTCCTGCACCGCGAGGACTTGCTAAGGGCCGCAACCAAGCACATCAAAGATCCCAGGGCAAGAAACGACATCGAGCTGGCGGTTAGGTTCATGAACAAGCAAAAGGAAGACGCAAAGCTTAAGGATGCCCTGCTTAAGAGCGGCATCTGCTACCGCTTGCCAAATGAGTTCGTGAATCGCCGCCTTTTGCATGGCGAAATGCAGTAGTACAGCGCCGAGCGTTTCAGCTGTGGCTGATTCACAAATTTCACCTAATCATATAAGATTTCAGCAAAAGCCGCAAGCGTCGCTTGCGGCTTTTCTCGTTCTGCTATCCCATTGGGTAAAAACAATTGCGCTTTTCTCTCGCTGAGATAATTCTCAACTATTCCTTATACGCTTGCTGGAAGAACTTGTATCCAAGTGGACTTATGCTCCACCCCTTGAGCGACGGGGCAGTAGTCCAAGAAATTTGGTAGTGGTATACTGGAGCAATAGCCCAGTCTTGTCCTATAAGCAAGTCTTCAGCCTCATGCAAAAGCTGGTTGCGCTTCGCGGGATCGCTCTCTTTGTAAGACGCGTCAATCTTGGCGTCAAATGCGGGGTTGTTGTACTTGCCATCGTTGATTCCTGATGTTGAGATGAAGAGGTTGAGCATTGTTACAGGATCTTTGTAGTCAGCGATCCAGCCGTTTATGGTAATATCAAAGTTTCCGCTTCTAGCGGCCTGAAGGGCAGCGCCCCAGTCAGCGGACTTAAGGGTTACCTCTATTCCAAGAACATCTTTCCACATTTTCTGCAGGGCTTCGGCATGGTCCGTGTTCCCATTGTAGAGATATTCAAGCCTAGGGAATCCCTCACCGTTCGGGTATCCAGCTTCCGCAAGGGCCGCCTTTGCAGCTTCCTTGTTGGTTGTGTAATCGACCGGTGAAACATAGGTTCTCCAATTGGATCGGAATGGCTCATTAAGCCCGGAAGTGGAGAATCCGTTTCCAACAAAAGCCTCAGCGGCTATGACAGTGTTCTTCAAGACTGTCTCAGCTATATGCTTTGTGTCTATGGCCAGAGCGAGCGCCTTGCGCACATTGACGTTGTTCAATGGCTCTTTCACTGTGTTGAAGCAAACATAGTATGAACTCATCCCTACGCTCTTGCCAAAGATCCCGTCAAATTCGACAGCCTCTTCCTGTATCATTCTGTCAACGTAGTCTAGCTCGCCAGCGTTAAAAGCCTTCAAAACGGCATTGTCATCGACAAGGAACATCCAGTTGATCTTTGCGGGCTTTACCCTTGCCGTGTCCCAATAGCCATCATGGGGAATGACAGCCATTTTTCCGTCACTCTGGTAGGACTCCATCCTGAAAGCCCCATTTGTAAGGTATGTTGCGCCTGTTCTTGTCCACCCTACTCCATTTGCCTCGATTGTGTCTTGGCGAAGAGGAGAGAATGTCGCAAATGCCGCGATCTGCTCAAAGAACGGGCAGGGGTTTTCAAGCGTCACTTCTACGGTCTTTGCGTCTATGGCGCGAACGCCTAGCTTTTCCTTGGCAAGCTCTCCAGCGGCGATAGCCGCTCCATTTTTGACAAATCCGCCCATGTCGACAGCGTATGGTGACTCTGTGCCTGGATCAACCAGTCTGCGCCATGAGAAAACAAAATCGTCAGCCGTGACAGGCTGCCCGTCAGACCAAAGAGAATCGCGAAGCTTGAAAGTCCAAACCATTCCGTCATTAGACACTGCATAGCTTTCCGCCATCCCAAGCTCCACGCCAGACCCGTCCCATGTGTACCTCATCAGGCCCTCAAACATGTGGGCGATATAGTTGCCGCCATCCAAGGTGCTTCCCTTGCTGGGATCGATGGTATCAGGAGTTGAGCCTAGATAAACGTTGATCTCCGCTCCCTTTTCCCTGATGATTACTGCTGGCGAAGGCGTGATTGCGTCTGCGAACATTTCAGCCTCTTCTGGCTCTGTTGTTTCTTCTGGCATTATGCTCTCTTCTGGCTCTGTTGCTTCTGCTAGCATTTTATTCTCTGCTGGCTCTGTTGCTTCTACTGTTGCTTCTGCTAATGCTGTTGCCTTTGCAAATGCTGTTGCTTCTGGTGTTGTTTGGCTTGCCTCGTTGCCGCCTGAAACCGGGATGTTTGGCATCCCTTTGCCAATATTGAAAGAGATCAAGACAAAAGCCGCTATCGCAAGCATCGCGGCAACACCAACCATGAAAAGCGCAGGTTTAGCCTTCTTTTTTGAACCAGACGCTGGGTCGTCAACTGGGGCAGACACTGGATCAAGAACCGGTTCGCCAGGAGCATCGGGCTTTTGTTCAGAATCATCTAAAATCGTATCATCCTCATTGCTATCAGGCTCAATTGGCTTATCCGAGTCAACAACTATAATGGGCTCAATTAGCTTAACAGATTTAACAGGTTCTACAGGCTTATCCGACTTAACAGATTTAACAGGTTCTACAGGCTTATCTGGCTCAACCGGCAAATCTTCTAAGTCAAGCCTATTCAAAGCTTGCCGCATGTCTTTTATGGATCCGTACCTGTTCTTCTTGTCATATTCGCAAGCCTTCAGTACGATAGCGCAAAGATTTGGTGAAACATCATTCAAAGTCGGGAGCTGTTCTCCACCCAATCGCCTGTAAAGCGCCTTGTCCCTGGACTCATGCGTAGGCTCTGGCGAAAACGGCATCCTTCCTTTGTTCAGGTACCTGTACATCACGATTCCCAGCGAGTACTGATCCACTGAAGTGCCGTACTTTTCCCTCTTGTAAACCTCAGGTGCCATGTATGTATAGGTTCCCTTTGTAGATAGCCCTGCCATGGTGCCTTCGATATGCCTGGCTATCCCAAAATCGCCAAGCTTGTAGTCGCCGAAGGCGTTAATGAAAATATTGTCAGGCTTTATGTCCCTATGTATAACGCCGTCTCTCTCTAGAAGCTCAAGCGCCTCGCATATATGGATCCCAAGCTTCACAGTCTCGCTCTCGCTTAAAGATCGCTTTATTGAATTGTTTGTCAGGCTTTCCAGCAGCTCCATACGCATGCATATGTCAAAGCCCCCCTCTTCATTAGGTATGATCATGTGGTCTTCGTAACTGACAATGTGCGACGTGCCCTTGTACTTTTCTATGATAGTTATTTCGCTCATCAAGGTTAACGCTTGGCTTTTGAAAAAGCTCGTGATTGAGGCGTCTTCCATTCCCTCGCTCTTGAGTTGGCGGATCTCGCTAACATTATAAGGGACATGGATAACCTTAAGCGCGGAAAAGAACGGCTTCCCTGAATCATCCCGCATGAGCTTGAAAACCTCGCCAAAAGAGCCCGTGCCTATGCGCGATTGTATTCTCCAAGGCATTATGCTGTCTTCTAAAATGGACAAATCAGTTCCTCCTAACGATTCTGCCGTAACAACTTGCTGCAGAACCAACGATAAATAGCCTTTCATTCTTAGAGCGTATCCCAAAATTAATCTTAGGGCTTGCGAAATTTCGGGATATGCGCTTGCTGCTATCTTTTGTCGCATTAGCGTTTTGCTATATATCTGAGAAAGCTGTTTTTCTCATTATATCATTTTTACACCAGCGAGAAAAGGTTTTTCGATAAAAATCGCGCAAAAAGCTAAAAAAAGCCGCAAGCAGAGCTTGCGGCTTTTGGTTTTTAAAATATTTTCAACTTATTCCATGTAACCCTGATGGAAGAGCATATATCCCAGCGGCGTCACGCTCCAACCCCTGAGAGCCGGGTTAACAACTCGGAAAAATCCGCGTTGAAGCCTTCGCAGGATTTTTCCTTCGCCCCTTAAGGAATTTTGGGATATGCTCTAGGATATCCAGCTTCCGCGAGCGCTGCCTTTGCGGCTTCCTTGTTGGCTTCATAGTTAGCTGGCGAAATGTAAGTCTTCCAATTGGAGCGGAACAGCTCGCCGCGTCCGGAAGTGGCGAATCCATCTTGATCCCTTCTTATATTATACTACATTTTTTCTGTTCATAAAAGATCTTTCGATAAATTTCTCAGAAAAATACAAAAAAGCCGCAAGCAGAGCTTGCGGCTTTTAGCGTTTCTATTAAATTCCAAACCTCTTAAATTTGATAAACTACTCCTTGTAAGCCTGCTGGAAGAACTTATATCCAAGCGGCGTTACGCCCCAACCCTTGAGAGCCGGGTCTACTGCCCAAGAAATCTGGTAGTAGTATATAGGTGCCAGAGCCCAATCCTGTCCAAGGAGCAGGTCTTCAGCCTCATGCAAAATCTGGTTGCGCTTTACTGGATCGTTCTCTTTGTTTGATGCGTCGATCTTGGCGTCAAACTCGGGGTTTGCATACTTGCCGTCGTTGTTGCCAGATGTTGTGATGAAGAGGTTGAGCATTGTCACAGGATCATTGTAGTCAGCGATCCAGCCGTTTCTGGAAATATCGAAGTTTCCGTTTCTTCTGTCTTGAAGGACAGTAGCCCAGTCAGACATCTTAAGGCTTACCTCTATTCCAAGAACCTCTTTCCACATGTTCTGGAGGGCTTCGGCTATAGCGGTATGGGTCGTGTTCTCATTGTAGAGGTACTCAAGCCTTGGGAACCCTGCTCCATCAGCGAATCCGGCTTCAGCAAGAGCGGCCTTAGCGGCTTCCTTGTTGGCTTCGTAGCTGGCTGGAGAAACATAGGTCTGCCAGTTGGAGCGGAACTCTTCGTTGTGTCCGGAAGTTGAGAATCCGTTTCCAACGAACGCCTCAGCGGCCACAACGTTGTTGTTCATGATTGTCTCAGCGATGAACTTTGTGTCAATGGCAAGAGTGAGAGCCTTTCTCACGTTTACGTTGTTCAATGGCTCTTTCTCAGTGTTGAAGCTGATATAGTAGGTGCCCATCTCAGCGACCTTGCCAAACAATCCCTCAGCCTGAAGAGCGGGTACCTCTTCCTGCATCGGAGCGTCCAAGTAGTCCAGCTCGCCAGCGCGGAACGCGGCCAAACCGGCGTTGTCATTGGCAAGGAACATCCAGTTGATCTTTGAAGGCTTTACGCTGGCCGCATCCCAGTATCCGTCATGAGGAATGGCAACCATTTTTCCGTCTGACTGGTAGGATTCCATCCTGAACGCCCCGTTGGTAAGATATGTTTCGCCTGTTCTTGTCCAGCTGTCTCCATTCGCTTCGATTGTGTCTTGGCGAAGAGGGGAGAATGTCGCGAATGCCGCGATCTGCTCAAAGAACGGGCAGGGGTTCTCAAGTGTTACTTCGAGTGTCTTTGCATCAATTGCGCGAACTCCCAGTTCTTCCTTTGCAATCTCGCCAGCGGCAATGGCCGCTCCATTCTTTATAAAGCCGCCCATATCGCCAGCGTACGGTGCCGCTGAGTCTGGATCAACCAGTCTGCGCCATGAGAAAACAAAATCATCAGCCGTGACAGGCTGCCCATCAGACCAAAGTGAATCGCGAAGCTTGAAAGTCCAAACCATTCCGTCGCCAGAAACTTCATAGCTTTCAGCCATGCCGTACTCTACGCCAGATCCGTCCCACTTGTATCTCATGAGACCTTCGAACATATGTGCGGCGTAGTTGCCGCTGTCCAAGGCGCTTCCCATGTTGGGATCGATGGTTTCAGGAGTCGTTGCCAGGAAGATGTTGATTTCCGATCCGCTTGCCGACGCTGGCGCTGGCTCTGCAGCTGGCTCAGCGGCTGGCTCTGCTGCTGGTTCAGCGGCTGGCTCTGCGGCTGGCTCTGCGGCTGGTTCTGCTGGAGCGTTAGTTGCTGCTGGTGCCGCTGTTGCAGGTGTTGCGGTAGGAGTGCTACTGTTGTTGCTGCAAGCAGCAAGGGACGCGATAAGCGCCACAGTCAGCAAAATGGCTATAATCCTTTTCATTTCTTTCCTCCTCTGGATATAAAGCTCTATATTCGCCCCGTTGGGGCG
>JAISWZ010000591.1 GCA_031270945.1 Clostridiales bacterium
CGAACTGGCTCTCAGGAAATATCGTTGGAATCGCGGGCTCTATGCTGGAGCGGGGATGCCAATAGTCGTTAAGCAAAACAAGCGTTTTTACCTTGCTCATGCTAAGCCTCCTATGATGAATGCAAATGAGTATGTGATTTTATCTTTAGCGAGAGCGGCCTGGAGAACAAGACCGTTTTGGCATTTCAGACCATCAAGTAAGAAGCGGCTAGTAGAGTTGCCCAAGCGCGGAGCGCTTGGGGGTTTGTGCTCTGGCTTTTTCATAAAATTTAGGTGAATCCCAAAGTTATGCGCTTAAACTTTGGATAACTAAATTTTAGAAAAATCCGAATAATCCATGCCACTTCTTGAAAAACGGTGGGCTAAAAGTGGAGCTAATTCTAATCGGACGGCTTGCGCGTTCGATCTTTTGTCATGCGGTGAGACGCGTGATCGAGGTGCCGCTGGCACCGGCTGCATGCGCAATCACAACGTTTTCGCCTAGTTCTGGATACGCTATTATTGTAAATCAAAGAGGAGGAGCGGTCAAGCAGATAATGAATCAATGGGCCGAATCTGAGTGTCGAAATATTGGAAAAATTTGAAATAATGAAAGAGCGAATGACTAGGGAAATCCTAAAAGGGCAAACTATGGAGATAGTCATACTGACGAGCGGTAAGATTTAGAATTTTCTTATCGTTAGCGGGAGCGGCCCGACTGGGTTCTGAGGCGGGCAACGATAAGAAAATTCCACATTTGAGCGTCGTCAGTATACATAAGGGCAGGGTTGCAGGGGAGTATTAGAAAAAGGCTTTAACTAAGGCTTTGGCAAAGGCTTTAACAAAGGCTTACTTGCTGTTGCGCAAGCCATTGGAGGGCGTCATGAAGATCATAATAGTAGGAGACGGGAAAGTGGGCTTTTACCTGGCTGAAACTTTGTCCAAAGAGAATCACGACGTGATTATCATAGACAAAAGCTTGGACACTTTGAAGAGCACTATGGAATCCCTGGATGTGATGGGGATATGCGGGAATGGGGCTAGTACGCGGATACTGCAGGAGGCTGGAGTTAGGGGATGCGATCTGCTGATAGCGGCTACCAGCATGGACGAGCTGAACATGGTATGCTGCCTGACCGCGAAAAGGCTGGGAGCTAAGCATGTCGTGGCTAGGATCCGGGACATACAGTATGCGGACGAGCTGGCTTCATTGGCCGGAGTGCTGGGGCTGGATCAGGTAATAAATCCGGAGAGCCTGGCGGCGGGAGAGGTAGCCAGGATGTTGCAGTTCCCTCCAGCCATAAACGTAGACACCTTTGCCAGGGGAAAGGTGGAGATGGTAGAGCTGAAAGTTGAGCTTCGGATGGACATCGCGGACATGGACATCAAGGCAATAGCGCGGAAGCATTCGACGAAGATATTGATAGCGGCGATAATGAGGGATGGACGGGCTATCATACCAAACGGAGACGTGATAGTCAGGCCGCACGACAGGATCTATGTCTTTGGGTTGCCAGCTCATATAGACGAGTTTTGCGCAAGGCTTGGAATGCAGATGCAGAAGATTAGAAACGCGATGATAGTAGGCGGGGGGCTGGTAGGATATTATCTCGCGAAGGAACTGCGGGAGATCGGGATCAAAGTGAAGCTTGTTGAGATATCCAGGAAGCGGTGCGAGGAGATAAGTAACGAGCTGCCTTCGGCCATAGTGATAAACGGAGACGGGACAGAGCCTGAACTTTTGCATTCTGAAAGCCTGGGAGAGATGGACGCGTTTGTTTCACTAACTGGGCATGACGAGGACAACCTGATGAGCGTTCTTCTGGCCAAGAGCGCTGGAGTCAGCAAGGCAATAGCAAAGATCAGCCGGACAAGCTACAGCGACATCATAAGGGGTTTGGGCATTGACTATATCGTGAACACCAAAGTGTCTGCGGCTAACAGCATAATAAACTTCGCTCGCGGCTTGCAGAACGCAAAGGGCAGCCAAGTGAAAACTTTGTACCGGATAGTGGATAGCCAGGCTGAGGCGTTGGAGTTTGCTGTAAGCGAGAAATCGAGGCTTGTAGGGGTGCCTCTGAAGTCTCTATCTATCAAGAAGGAAGTGCTCATAGCGGCACTAACACGTGAAGACAACCAGACTGTGATACCTCATGGAAATGACAAGATAAGGGCAGGGGATCATGTGATAGTTGTAGCTAGAAACGAGGCTTTGAATGATCTCGATGACATACTGGCATGAACCTGAAGCTGATTCTTAGGACGCTAGGAATGCTGTTGCTGGTTGAAGCCGTATGCATGGTGCCCTCTCTATTTGTCTCCTTAGCCTACGGCCAAGGAGATTGGTGGGCTTTTGTCTTCTCCATACTGGCTACAGGCGGAACCGGGGCCATTTTAAGGCTATTAAAGCCAAAGGTATCCGAGTTCTACGCAAAAGACGGGTTTGCCTTGGTTGGCCTGAGCTGGCTGGCCATATCTGTCTTTGGCGCTATACCTTATATTCTTGGCCATGCGATGGATAGTCCGGCTGACGCCTTGTTTGAATCGGTATCAGGCTTTTCAACCACCACTGCAAGCGTTCTGGATAACATAGAGAGCCTGCCTCATGGGATCATATTCTGGCGAAGCTTTACCAACTGGCTTGGCGGGATGGGAATACTGATGCTTTTGCTAGCAGCGGGGCGGCTGGCGAAGCCTGGGAGCTTCCACATAGTCCAGGCGGAGACGCCTGGACCATACGTGGAGAAGTTTTCTCCCAAAATGGGAAGAGTGGCAAAACTCCTGTACATTATCTACGCTGGGATAACCGTAGTTATAGCCCTGATGCTTATGGCCGGAGGAATGAGCCTTTTTGACGCTGTCGTCCATGCCCTGGGCACTGTCAGCACTGGAGGGATATCCAGCAAAAACTATAGCGTAGGCGAATTTGGCAGCGTTTATGTAAATGCAGTAGTAGGAATATTCATGTTCCTATGCGGCGCAAGGCTTTCCGCTTTCAAGCTGATATTTGAGGGAAAGTGGAAGGAGGCCATATTTGAAGAGGAGACCAAGTTTTACTTTTTTATAGCCCTGATATCGACAGCGCTAATCGCGGCGGATCTGGCGCTTACAAAGACCGCAGGAGCATGGGACTCGGTATTGCTTTCGTCCTTTCAAGTCTCAAGCTCCATCACCTCTACCGGGTTCTATATAGCCGACTACAACAAATGGCCTCTCTTCTCGAAAATAGTCCTGCTCTTTCTGATCCTGATGGGCGGCTGCAGCGGATCCACTTCTGGAGGGCTAAAATCCATGCGGGCTCTTTTGCTGCTCAAGAGCGCGAAGCTTGAAATGGAAAAGATCCTTCATCCAAAGCTGTTCGCCGGGGCAAAGTTGAACGGCAAAGTGGTTTCGACAGAAGACCTGACAGGCGTCCACTCCTTCTTCTTCCTATACATTGCTGTCATAGCTGTCGCCTCCGCCATAATATCACTTGACGGCTTGGACGTAACCACGACCGTTTCCGCCGCTGTGGCGGCGCTTTCAAACATTGGAACCGGATTTGGCGCCATTGGCCCCGGAGGCAATTACTCGGGATTTTCTGGGCTGAGCAAAATGGTTCTTTCCTTTTGCATGCTTCTGGGAAGGCTGGAGATCTATCCGGCGCTGATCCTATTTATGCCGAAGTTCTGGAGGAAAAGCAATATATAAGCCGTAAAGTCAGGAGGCGCTGTGAGCTCTTTTTTTAAAAAGAAAAGCGAAGTGCAAAGCCCGATGGCGCGGCCATCGGGCTTTTTTAGTTATCCGGCTCTGGCGTGAAGAAATAAATATTTTCAAAACATATCAATATTTCGACATTCAAAGGGCGTCGCCTTCAAGCGCACCCGCGCTTAGCGCTTGGCAAAGCCCCTGCAAACTGTTAAGATTAGCGGGAAAGAAGCAATCTTATGAAAATCTTAAGAAATCATCAAAGAAGCCTTAATAAACTTTGCCAAGTTAGTTGATATGATGGGGTTGAGGGCATCCCGCGAGGATGCCTGCCTCCGAAGGGGGAGCGGTTGTGCAGGATAAGATATTGATAGTTGATGATGAGAAGGAAATCGCGGATCTGGTTGAGCTGTACCTGAAGAACGAGGGGTTTGACGTGGCGAAGTGCTATACGGCCAGCGACGCTTTGAAGCGGATAGAGGGCGGCGAACTTGATCTGGCCATACTTGACATAATGCTTCCTGGAACCAGCGGGCTGGCGATATGCCAAAAGATACGGGAGAAGCACACGTATCCTGTGATAATGCTGACAGCGAAGGACGCTGAGGTGGATAAGATAACTGGGCTGACTTTAGGGGCTGACGACTATATAACAAAGCCGTTTCGGCCTTTGGAGCTGATGGCCAGGGTGAAGGCCCAGCTTCGCAGGTACAAGAAATACAGCGGAATGCCAAGCGATAACGTGATAGTGCATTCCGGGCTGGTCATAAATGTGAGCACCCATGAGTGCCTGTTGAACGATGAGCCTTTGGCTTTGACGCCTACGGAATTTTCGGTTCTTCGGATACTCTGCGAGAACAAGGGAAACGTGGTAAGCTCTGAGCAGCTCTTTCACTCAATCTGGGGCGACGAGTACTACAGCAAGAGCAACAACACGATAACAGTGCACATAAGGCATCTTCGGGAGAAGATGAAGGATACGGCAGAGAGCCCAAGGTACATAAAGACGGTATGGGGGGTGGGGTACAAAATTGAAAGGCAGTAAGAAGAACGACTACACCGGAATCAAGAAGAAAGTCTTTTTGCAGATATTCCTGGCGATGGGGATTGCAGTAATAATAGTATTGATGGTTCGGTTCGCTCTCCAGGGGTTTGTTGGAAACCTGATAGTCCGGATCCTTGAGAAAGGAATGGGGATCTACTATGATGACGCTCTTCTGATATATCAGGTCTTCTTTCGGAACAACATGGAGGTCATACTGTTCCTGGCTATAACGGGATGCTTCCTTCTTTTGTGCAACCTAGCGGTGTCAAGGCTTATCCATTACTTTGACGAGGCTAACAAGGGTATAGACGCGCTAATAAAAGAGGACACAAGGCCGCTGGAGCTGTCACCTGAGATGGAATTCTTTGAGCGAAAGCTCAACACTTTGAAAAAAGCGCTGGAAATGCGGGATCAAGAGGCCAAGCTGGCAGAGCAGAGAAAAAACGATCTGGTCATGTATCTGGCGCACGACGTCAAGACCCCTCTTACTTCAGTCATAGGATACCTGAGCCTGCTGGATGAGGCGCAGGACATCCCTCAAGTGCAAACGGCCAAGTATCTTAGGATAACCCTGGAGAAGGCCCACAGGATCGAGAAGCTCATAGACGAGTTCTTCGAGATCGCCAGGTACAACCTTCAGACGATAACCCTTTCCAAGCAGAACATAGACCTGTACTATATGCTGGCGCAGATGACAGACGAGTTTTATCCGCTTCTGGCTTCCAGCGGGAAAGAGGCAATCCTGCAAGCGCCAAAGGATCTGACCGTTTACGGGGATCCTGACAAGCTGGCCAGGGTTTTCAACAACATCCTGAAGAATGCGGCCGCTTACGGCAAGGACAACAGCGCTGTGGAAATTTACGCAAGCCGCCTGGACGGCATGGTCAAGATCACCTTCAAGAATTCCGGCAGCATACCCAAAAACAGGCTCGATTCAATATTTGACAAGTTCTACAGGCTGGATGACTCCAGGTCTTCCAAAACCGGAGGATCTGGACTTGGTTTGGCTATCGCCAAGGAGATCGTTGTCCAGCACGGAGGAAAGATTTTCGCCGAGAGCGATGGCAACTGCACCACTTTTACGATAGAGCTTCCAGTGGTGGATACGGAAAGACGGGAGTTTCCGTAAGAGGTGCAGGAGCAGAGTAGGGCAGGAAAGGCGGGGTTGCGCCTAAACAAGAGAAGGGTAAAGGCGAAAGGGCTTCAAGTCGACGGTTGCAAGGAGAAAAGGCTTAAAAGCAAGGCTTAAGGGCAAGTCTTAAAGGCAAAAGGGATTATGATCAAAATCTTAAAGTCAAAGGCCAAAGCAAAAGAGGAGGGGCACCCCGCCCCTCCTCTTTTGCTTTACGTTTTCCCGGTTTAAAGCTGTGCTGGCTGGCAGGCCGCACCGCTTGCTATGCAAATTTTTCATCCATCTCCTGTTATTATAAACAAAGCCTTAATGAAATCTTAAGGATATCTCTACCCAATATTCAAATTTGGCGGGCTTAGAGGCGGTAAAATGGTTGCATACCCAATAGCGCATCCCAAAACTCCAAAAGAGGCGTACGGGAAGCGCTTTGGTATAAGGCTTGAAAGGCTAAAGAGCCGTAAACATAAAATCGCCTTAATGGCGCAAAGCCAAAAGGCCGCAATAACCATTTTGAACCTTGGGAGGGGAAGTTATGAAATTTAAGAATGTTGCCGCTTTGTTTATGCTCGTTTTGTCCATCGCTGCGTTTCTGGGCGTTCAGGTTTGGTTTGGAAGGACAGGAGAAGCCGCTGAATCTACGGAAGCCGTGGAGGTTGGACAAGTCAAGAAAAGCCTGTGGATCACACTTAAGAGCCCTTACGCCGTAATGATTGAGCTTGAAACCGGGAAAGAGCTTTACGGCAAGAAAAGCAGCGAGAAGATGTACCCAGCGTCAATGACAAAAATTATGACGGCGATAGTGGCGCTAGAAAATCTTGAAGACAAGAAGGAACTGGTTACCCTCTCTGATGAAATGTTTCAAATTATCCGCAACGAGAACGCTGTAACGGCGGGATTTGAGTCTTATGAAGAAGTCCCTGCCATAGAGCTCCTGTACGGGCTGATGATGATGTCAGGAGCGGAATGCGCGATTGGGCTGGCCGAGCATGTATCTGGATCGGAAGAGGCGTTTGTAGAGCTGATGAACGAGAAAGCTTTGAAACTGGGGATGGAGAACACCCATTTCGTCAACACCACGGGCCTTCATGACGACAACCATTACTCCACGGCTTCGGACATCGCGACATTGCTGAGGTACGCGCTTACGAACGAGACGTTCTATGATCTCATTACGACGTCAGTTCATTCAACCGTTGGCACCGATGCCCATCCGGGCGGGGTGACGTTCAGGAGCACCCTCTTCGCCAACCTGGCCATACAGAGCCTTAATAACGGCGTGGTACTTGGCGGGAAGACCGGGTTCACAGATGAGGCGGGCCAATGCCTGGCAAGCTTTGCCGAGATGGATGGGAAAAGGCTGATAATGGTGACAGGCGGAGCGAATACCCGGATGGAGTATATTGATGACGCTTATAGGGCTTATGGAGCGGTTAAGACAGTGCAGTAAGATAGCGAAGGATTAAGGAATCAAAGAAGCAAAGGAAAAAGATCAAGGATCAAAGGATCAAATGATCATAAGATCGAAGGATTAAAGGATCTGGGACACGAAGAAGCGGGGCGCAAGCGCCCCGCTTCTTCGTGTCCCTTTCGTTTTGCTTTGTTTTGTTTTGTTTTGATTTGATTTGATTTGCTTTGCCTTAAGTTTAACTTCTTCTTTCTAGACCTCGCAGATCCCAGGCCCTACTCTCCCGAACGACATGCGGATCGTCTTGTCGATGCTAGGCTCAGAAATCTCTGTTTCCGTCACAGTAAGATGCGTATCCCCGATCATGGGCCGGAACCAATTCTGGCCTGGCGGGAGGCATTCTATTATCCAGTCGTATTCGCCTGAGGGATATGGCCAGCTTTTGAAGGTTTCAAAAACAGTGGAAGCGATCCCGCCAAGTGCAGGAACGCCAGGCTTTTGCAGGATAAGAAGCGGATCTGGTGCGTCTCCCAGCCTTTGGATCGAGACTTTGAAGAGGGAGCCGGGCGGGCCAAAGAGCTCGATGCTGTATGGAAACCCCACGGGGATCTCTTTTGGGTAGCTGGCGAACACCGGAAATGGGCCGTCATATGGCTGATAGTTAAATGCCGGGCCTTCTTTTTTCGAATTCAGGAAAATGCCTTCTTCAGGCAAAGGCGCGTCCGACAGGAACGAGGCCATAAGCCTTGCCGCTATGGAGAACGGGGATTCAATGTAGTAATGGCCAGCGCGAAAGGCGAGTTCAAAGCGGATCCTTAGGCCGAGCTTTTTTGCGGTTTCAGCAAACCTAACCTGGGGATAGAGCGGGGCCATGTAGTCCTGGGTTCCAGCCTGAAGATAGATATAGGGATCCTTTTTCTTGATCTCGCCCATCCAGGAAGGGCTTTCAGCGCCCAGAATCGCTCTGGTTTCCTCAGGAGAGAGGCCTGTCAGGTTCTTGGACAAAATGTCTTGCGGATCCTCGTGAGTCTCAGGATGCCTCCAAGTCGAGGCATGAGCCATCTTCCAGCCTGTGCAGCTTTCCTGGATGGCAAAGTGAAGCGGGAAGGTATAAGGGCTGAGTTTCTCTGCTTCCGAGAAGTGCATGGGCGGGTTGCAAGCGACTGCAGCTTTTAGGGTATAAGCTGGGCTGGGATTGGCGGCAACGTGAAGAGCGGTAACGCCGCCCCTGGAAGAACCGCAGGATATGGCCATGCTGGTGTCAGCGTTAAACCGCTCTTTCATCATCTGAAAGACAGTGTTCATTCCCTCATGGGCCGAGGGTTGGACGGTCATGCAAGCCTCAGCGCCCCCTCCATTCCACATGACTGCCAGCGCAAGCCTTCCGGTTTTATCTTTCAAACTTTTCAGCGCCTCCATTGCCTCCAGCCCGTGAGAGTAGAAGACGTTGGAGTTTGTGTCGTAAAAGCCGCAAAATATCAGGGGGTAAGGATCAGAGTCCCGAACCCAGCCAGGAGGCAGGATAACCGAAGCCAAGCTGGGGTGCCCGTTGGATGATAGCGGGATGTTGGAGATGACTTGGTAGAACGGAACATTGTCAAAAACCTCAGAGCCGGGGTTGCGGAACAGTACCCCAAAACCCGTCCTTTTTATGCAGTTGGAAGAAAGCAGGGCTGTCGCTCTCTCGGTCACATGGTACAGGCTATAGGACATCCCCACGTAATTCTCCAAAGACGGGGTCAAAGCTTGATTTGCAAATATCTTTTTGCTTGGCGGATAGAAGTAGGTTGGTGAGTCCGAATCCCAGTCCAAGGTTCTTGTGATTTTTTTATTACAGGCGTCAATGGTTCCCAGCCCGCCCGAAGCGCCAAGCCTGGGCTCGCTCAAGTCGCTGTCCCAATGGGTGGCTGGAGGGAGATCGTTTGCTAGATCCGCTATGACCACCGCGCAAGAGCCCGGCTGGGTTATATCGCTGATATCGCGCAGTGATCCGTCTGATAGGTTCGCTATCTGCATGCGCTTGTTTTCTCTCTGGCAGTAGTCGCGTATGGATTCAGGAATGTCCGGCAACGCGCTCTCGGCAGACTCAAAGTCATATATCGCGCTAGCTAAAGCGTAGGGGGTTATGATGTCTTTCATGATAGATCCTTTCTGGCAAGAATGTCTAGTTGTTATTATACCAGCCAATCCCCAGTTCTTCAAGAACCAAGCTTACAACAAAAATTTATCGTGCCATGATAAATTTTTGTTGACAAACGAGAAGGGCTTAGATATACTATCAATACACTGACGGGCGGCAAGGCATTTGAACGCGCGCCAGCAACAAACCAAGAAAGGATGTTGCCTATGTCATCAAACGCCTTGGCGCTTTGCGTAAGGGCTGCCGTTATAGCCCTGACCCTTTGCCTTTTTATCCTGCTGCTTTCAATGCTCCCATCGATAGGGCAGGACGCGATACGAGCTTATCCAGAGTACGCCTACTGGAGCGTCCCTTGGACAATATTTGCATGGCTTTGCTCCGCGCCTCTGTTTGTCCTCTTCTATTTCGTCTGGAAAGTGTCAGGCGCCATAAAGAGAGAGGAAGTCTTTTCTTTCAAGGTAGCGAAATGGATCAAGAACGCCGCCTATATCCTGTTTGGAGACATAGCCTTTTTCTTTTTCGGAAACATAGCGCTTGCTTTGACTGGAAGGAACCACCCCTACCTGATGGTTGTGTCAATAGTCCTTATCATTCTTGGCATAGCTCTGGCTCTTGCGGCCGCAGTGCTTTCAAGGTACATAGCAAAGGCTGCGATTTTGCAAGAGGAGAGTGACGCCACAGTATGATCGTCATAAATGTGGACGTAATGCTAGCCAAGCGGAAGATGAGCGTCACAGAGCTGACTGAGAGAGTTGGGCTTACCATGGCCAACGTATCCCTTCTGAAAAACGGGAAAGTCAAGGCTATCAAGATTTCCACCTTGGAGAAGTTCTGTCAGGCGCTTGACTGCCAGCCAGGAGATCTGCTGGAGTACAGGAGAGACGTTCAGGCGCAGGAGCTGGGTAACGGAGACAGAGGAGGAAACGGAGGCACCGTTGGCAGGATGGACGGCGCTGATGGATCGAGAAGGATTGACTCTGGAGGGAATAGAGGGAACGGGCCGCGTCGGGATTGAGCGCGGCCAGGAAAGAAAGAAAATAAGAAAGTAAGATATAGGCCGGCGCACCCGGCCTACATGCATGCCCGGCAAGCCGGGGCTGACGCCCCGGCTTGCCGGGCTTTTTGGCGTAAATGAGCAGGCGGGGCGCAGCCCCGCCTGCTCATTTACGCCTTTACGATCTGGGGCGCTGGCCTTGGCTGGACAGCAGACGGGGCTCTTAGCTCAAAAGCCTTGCAATCAAAGCATTTGAACGTTCCCGGGCGCTGGATGGCTAAACTTTCGGATAAAACTTGCGCCCTCCGAACCTCAACTAAAAATCATTCGCAAGGCCGAAAAATCGTGTTTTGAAGTTTGAGAGTAGTGTTTTTGAGAAAAATCCATTTTAATTGATCTTCGAAATCTATATGATTATATCTATGGAAGAGACGCCTGCGCAGCTGCCAGGCAAAACCAGCCCGGTGCCGCTGGGCAAAGACAAAAGAAAGGATAAACGGGTGATGCATTTTGCGAGAGCTTGAGGATTCTGCCAAAACATCCATTGGCCTAAAAACGCAAAGGCTTAGAGGCATATCCCAAAATTCCATCAGTGGCTTGCTTCAACGCGTGACTTTTACAAGCCAGAAAATTAATTTTGGGTTATGCTCTTTAACATAAGGCCTGTACGAAAGGTCGGCCTATCTGAACTTGGCTTAGCCAAACTTTGATCCTCGGAATTTAGGGCTCATATGGCAACATTAATTAAAAGAAATATATTCCAGGAATATATGAATGATTGATTAGAACTTTTCAACTTTTTGAGTTGTCTTTTGGATTTTTCAGCGCCTCTTTTGAAGGCAAAAGGGGTAGTCAACGGCGAAAGTCCGTATTATTATAGTATTAGGCTAATCGAGATGCGAACTCGAGCCGACCGGAAGTCAAAGGC
>JAISWZ010000632.1 GCA_031270945.1 Clostridiales bacterium
GCCTTGCTCGCAGCGCCTGGCGCTTCTTTTGTTCTTTTCTCTCTTTTGCGGAATGCGGATCCCATCCGCGCCCATGTCCCTGACTTGGACAAGGCGCTCCAAGCAGTTCGCTCCGGCTGGGCAGCGCTCGGTTGGGCGCGGTTTTTCTCTTTCATCTTTGGTCTCTTTCGCCGCTCTTGGAGCGTTTATCTTCGCAAAATCCGCTCCAAACCCTGGACTTGTCATTGGCGGAAGCCTGATATTGAAGACAGGCTCAAATTTCCTAGCCTGCCGGGCTTCTTGCTTGAGGGATGCTTTAAAACACCCATTTCACTGCCATTTTCCCCATGTACTCGGTGGGAAGGTCACCGGTTTTCCATCTGTCGTCCGGACTGTATTTGGCCATCAGCTCTTCCACGTTCCTTATGAGCCAAGAGGCTGTGGCCCGAATTACGTCTAGCGAGTCCGTCAGGTCTTTCGTGGTCTTGTCGACGCTCCAGTCAACAATGTACCCGAAGCTGTTGCATTTGGTGTCTATTCCAAAGTATTGGCAAAATGTGTAGGCTACGCTTTCAGCCTGCACTTCCCCAAGGCTGTACGCCGCCCTGGTGTCAATGACGTCTGGCCGCTTGTGCAATATGGAGTGCGCAATCTCATGGGCCAGGGCTGATATGGTTCTGGCCTCGTTCATTCCCGGCTTGATGATGATCCTGTCATTGAAGTAGTAGAGGCCTTCAGACTCCCCGTCCAGATCCTCGTAAAACACAGGAACCGGGCAGAGCATTTGCATCACGTCGCACATGCACTTATAGTCCTCAACAGATCCAACTGTAGGCTCCATTATGGATGGCAGGGGCTTTCCCTCCGTCTGGGACACGTCGAAGACATACGCTGTCTTGAACTTCATGCGCATGATCTCAACCTCGTCATAGGCCATCTCCGAAATCGCGCGGCCTAGCCCAACGGCGTCTTTTTTCTTGGGATCCCGCTTTTTTTCCGCTTTGAGAAACGGAACTATTATCCTGATTCCTTTTTCGCCTCTTTTGACCGTTCTTCCAAAGTTCTTCTTCCAGGACTGGTAGCCAGCCAGCATTGTGCAGTTTTCTCTCTGCATGCCAATCAGTATGTTGTTTGAGGTGCTGTACCTGTGGAACTTGGACAGCATGCGCAAATACTCGGCGTAATTCCCGCTTTCATACACTTTGCGCACGCCTTCCTCAAGCTCCTGCAAAATGTCATCCACTGAGCGCATTGCGTTGTAAGCGGCGCCGCCGCATAAGCGGCCTTGCCGCCCATGCGGTTTGCCGCCTGCTCCTTCCCCTAGTGTTTGCTTTTAGGGCATTTCTCTCAAGACTTTCCTAAGCCTTCGGGACACGCCCTTGTCAATTGCCCGGAGCATTGTTGCGGGACACGCGCTTTTGCGCCCGCCTGCGGTTTCTCGCGAAACGCTCTTCACATTGGTTTCGCCTTAGTGGCATCATAACACAATGCTCTCTAATAAACAATACGAAATGTTTATTCGACTAAGAGCATATCCCAAAATTATATCCGAGGCGCCGAAAAAATCCGGCGTTGAAGCATTCGCCAGGATTTTTTCGGTGCCATTTCGGAATTTTGGGATATGCACTAACTGCGACACCGTTGGCGTCCCGAACAGGGATTTGATTAATATTATCCTTGATTATCAATAATTCGACATTTAGATGGCGTCCCCCCTTGTTTTTTCGCCTTTTAATTCAGGGCGCAAAAAATGAAAAAGAGCCCCGCTTTCGCGGGGCTCTTTGCGTAAAAAACGGATCAGGCTTGTCCGATTCTTGTGTGCTGTCTCAAACCTTTTCAGCATAGACGCTCTCGCGTTTGACGGCCGCTTCCTTTATCGCTGACTCATAACCCATCCAGATAATCCACACAATCGGAAGCTTTCCAGGATAAAGCAGCAGCTTGGCCGCTGGCGCTTCTCGCGCCAGCAAGACGGCAGGAAGGTAAAAAGAGAAGGCAAGAACTATGGCTATCCACATGTATGAGAAATCTTCCCAGTCCCTCTCTTTGAGGAAAAGAAAGACCATTAGCGCCCCTTGCGCTACCAAGGGGGCATTGACGATTATGTCCCATATGTAGGGAGCAACCTGGCTTGGGCTTGAGCCTTCCGGAACAAGGCACAAACATGCCCCCGCTACTGCCAGGGCAATGGAAATGGAGGCCAAAGAGAGCTTTCCTCTTCTTTTAGCCAAGAAAAGGTGCAGCAACGCAAGGCAAAAAGACAGAGCCACTTGCGCGGCCGCATATCTCAGGGAATGATATCCTGCCAGTTTTGGCGCTTCCCCCATTACCGGCGCGAGAGCCATGGCGCCAAACAGCCTGGTCTCTCCGCCTCCTTTGCGAAGGGTCAAAAACCCCAGGGCAATAGCGCAAGCCAGGCAGCACAGAGTGAAAACGCGCTCCATTGAATGCACCGCCTTGCAAGCGCTGGCCTCCTATATTTACGGCATGATCTCAGTCGAAATAGACAAGGCCCTTATACATGCTGTTGCCTGAAAACCAGGTCGAGAAGTCATAGATCCTTTTCGCGCCCCAGTTTGAGACCAGGATTTTTTCGCTTTGATCCTTGAAGTAAGCCGTGACTGTTATCCAGTGCATCTCAAGATCCTTAACCGGAGAGTTCCAGGTTAGAAGCAGGACAGGCTTGTTCAAGTTCAAGGCGCTGGTCATGTACGGGCGAACATTCTCAATCTTCCATTCCTTTTGCTGGATGTGGGGAGTCAGCTTAACTCCCTTTGACTCAGCAAATTTCACTACCCTGCCAGCCAAGGCATCCACTGTTGGCACGCCCCACGCCGCTGGCGACACAAACTCGTAAACTTCCTTCTGGTACTGTGAGAAGCTTTTCTTTGACATGTCAGGCTTGGTGTAGAGCTTGGCCTTTTGCGGGTCATGCTTTGCTGTGTAGGCAAGCATGTTTGATGAAGCTGTCACTCCGCAAGACCTGTCAGCGTAAAACTGGGTGACGCCCTCATCAACAAGCCAGCCCTGCCAGCCGCCATAGTATATGCCGGTTCCCTCCGTTATTGGGAGAAAGCCTCCCATATCCCAATCCTTGAGCTTGCCGTAGACTACTGCGCCCTTTGGGATCTCCGCTTTCTCTGGAACATTCGCAGCTGTGTTCTCTTGCTTAGCATCCATTTTCGCGCCGCGCTGCCGCGCGGCTGTCCCCCCTTCCATTGCGCCTGCCCTTGCGGGCAGGCGCTGCAAGGCTAACGATCCTATTATGCGCCTGTCCTTGCGGGCAGGCGCTGCAAGGCTAACGATCCTATCATGAGAATTATATTATATCTAAGGGTTATCGTCAAATCATTTGGTTGCGAGGCATTATATTGCATTTACAGGGTTATCGTCAAATCATTTGGTAGCGAGGCTTCACGCGCCCGGCAAATGGGAGCGAGGCTTCACGCGCAAATTTTGCGCCAAAGCCGTTGGCTTTGGAAAAATCCCGTACGCATAAAAACCTTTTCTTGCGATCAATTCAATGCTATAATGCATGTAGGCTTGCGAAGCTTTGGGGCGCTTAAGCGCCGCTTGGCCAGATGGTTACGCAGCCTGGAAAGGGAGATTGATTGAGATGAAACTGTTTTTGGCATCTTTGTTTTCCGAAGTGGTAGACCTGTTTCCCGATTTCGCCGAGAGCGCGGGAAAGACCGTTACCTTCATCCCCACAGCTGGCAACGTTGAGCCTGACACTTCCTACATCGCAGACAACAGGGCGGCTTTCACGAAGCTCGGGATAGCCATTGACGACCTCGATGTATCCAAGGAGTCGGCCGAGACAATCAAGGCCAAGCTCGAAGGCAACGACTACATCTACATCGAAGGCGGAAACGTTTTCTACCTGCTCCAGGAACTCAGGCGCTCTGGCGCTGACAAGATCGTGCGGGCCGAGCTGGAAAAGGGCAAGATCTACATCGGCACCTCGGCTGGATCCTGCATCCTGTCCAAGGACATAGAGTTCGCCACGCACATGGATCCCGTAGAGCTGGCGCCGGATCTCAACAACGACTTCTCGTCCATTGGCGCTATCGATTTCGACGTTGTCCCTCACTACGGCAACGAGCCGTTCGCTGAATCCTCCAAGCTGGTAGTTGAGCTTTACTCAGGCACCCGCAATCTCCGCGCCATAACCAACGACCAGGCAGTGCTGGTTGACGGGGACAAGGTTTGGGTAGCCACAGTGGAAAGGTAAGAAACGCTGCCCTCCTGGATTCATATCCGGGAATTCCACTTCAAGCGCTCGTCTGCAAAGGACAAGCCAGCTTTGAAAAGTACGCTTGAAACTCTGGCGAAACTCTGGCGAACTCTGGAATAGAGAAGGCAATGCACTTATGATCTGGCCAAGCGCAATCGCTTGGCCTTTTGGCTTTGAGAGAGCCAGAAAAGAGATTGGGTGTGTTGGGCTTGCTGAGAATGACGGGCCAAGCCAGATAGAAAAAGGCCAAAAGATAACCAAGGCAGTGTACGCAATCCTTTGCGTCCACTGCCTTGGCTTTATCATGAATCAATAGAGGGTAACTATAGTGTGCCCGGGAACACAGGGCTTTATACCAAAGCAAAAAGTTTTTCTGAGTTGCTGGGCCTAGCCAGGCGAAAACAGGCAAAAGAAGACCAAGGCAGCAAACGCGGTTTTGCGCTTGTTGCCTTAGAGCATATCCCAAAATTCCGAAATGGCACCGGATAGCGTTTGCCCAATGTTCAAGGGCAAATCGCCAAAATCCTGGCGAAAGCTTCAACTAGTTTGCTCGGGCTTCTGCGAGCAAACATCCGGATTTTTCCGGTGCCTCGGATATAATTTGGGGATATGCTCTTGGCACTAAAGAGAACCAATAGAGGGTAATAATAGTGTGCCCGCGAATTCAGGGGCTTATGCAAAATTTAAGAAGAAAAATGCCTATGACAAAGCATTGTCTAGCGCTTGAGCTTCTGGTTCGCTGTTAAACCGCATGCTTGAATCAAAGCTTTCGATAGGAGCATCTGACATTTCAGCGACTCTCCAATTGCCATCTTCTTTGACTGCAATAATGAGCCTATAGTTGACGCCATTGAAGTAATACGCGTTCTCTTTCTCAACCGCAAACCTTATTCCAGCATAGAACGCCTTTACCTGGTTATACTCGCTTTCGTATTCATAGGTTTTTGTGAACGCGCTTACATCCTCCAGAGCAAGTTCCTTAATTTCATAAAGCTCCGCAGCCGATACATTAAAGGCGCCTTCTTTGTTGTCCTTGTTTTGCTGATTGTTGAAGAAGGCTCTATAGTCGCTTTGGCTTTGCGCCGTTTGCAATTCAATGAATTTCTCCCAGTCTTGGCTATTCATCGACGCTATAGTGTTCTTTATCACCTTCAAAGGGCTTTTCGACTGCGCGTATGCCAAGGCGCCCAGAGCTATCGCTATCAAGAAAACCGCAAGAATTATATATTTTTTCATATTTTAACCTTTCCCGCCATGCTTGGCGGTTGTCAGCCGAGCGCTGGCGAGATGTTCTCGCCAGCGCAGAAATCCAGGGAATATCCATCAGTAAATTCGGGATATGCTTAAGGCGTATCCCAAATTTGGAATAAGGTTTATCTGAATTTGCTATATGCTACTTGATGCCAACAATATGCTACTTGATGTCAACAATAACAGTCTCAAAGTCAAATTTCAAATCTTTCTCCGATATCCAAAC
>JAISWZ010000560.1 GCA_031270945.1 Clostridiales bacterium
GGACATCTGCCAAGCCCTTGATCTGTATTCCCAACGAGGCGTAACCCATGCGTACGTCAAGCCCAGCAACATATTCCGGTCAAAGGATGGACACTTCAAGCTCGACATTGGGTTTGGCAAAAACACCCGCTTCATGTCGCCCGAAGACTTCAACAACCAAGAGCGTGGGCTCTCAGCTGATCTATACTCCTTGGGTCTAGTCCTCTACACTCTCTTGAACAATGGCAGGATACCGTTCCTGTCTCCCTATCAAGCGGAGCTTGGGGGTTCTTATCAAGACGAAGCCATCGCCAGGCGCATGAAGGGAGATTCGCTTCTCCCTCCAGTCTTCGCTTCGCAAAAGCTGTCTGCCGTCATCCTAAAAGCTTGCGCCTATGACCCATCAAACCGGTTCGAAAAAGCTTCAGACATGAGAGAGGCGCTTGAAGACTGCCTTCCGAAAGCCAATGCGGAATCGTTTTCATTGCCAGAACAATCCGATTCCTCACTAGCCAAAGCCATAGCGCCTTCCGCATCGCCAGTTAAGAAAAAGGCTACCGGGTTGGTTCTTGGCGCTTTTGCCACATCCGCTTGCATGATCGCCGTTATTATGCTTCCCGCTGCAAAAGTCCCGGCTTTGGCGGCCAACACCCAAATGGATTCAGAATCTTTAAAAATCGAAGACTCCGATTCATACCTTGACTATGCGTTTATAAACAGAACGGCCTACGATTTATCGACCGAAACCCTCAGCCTGAATGGCGTTGTTCTAAAAGAGAATGACTTGAGCCAAATATCCAAGCTGACAAAGCTTCGCGAGCTTTCTCTTGTGAACACCAAAATATCGAGCCTTGATTTCGCCTCTAACCTGACCGAGCTTGCATCGCTAGACATCTCTCATTGCAACGTAGCCAACCTGGAGCCTCTTTCTCGCTTGAACAAGCTTCAAAGCCTAAATATTTCCCATAACCGCGCAACAAGCCTGGAGCCCCTTTCCAACATGGCCAACCTGGAATGGCTGGCCGTGTCTTTCGCAGACATCAGCGACCTGGCTCCTCTCGCTAACCTTGAAAGCCTGACCACGCTTTACCTAAATGGCAACAAAATCAGGGATCTGCAACCGCTTTCAAGCCTGTCCAACCTCAGTGACCTTTGGCTGGGCTCAAACTTGATCACAAGCATAGATCCCCTTTCAGGCCTTGCCAACCTGTCAAGGCTTGACTTAAGCTTAAATCAAATTACGGATATAAGGCCCATTTCGGGCAGCGTAAAAACCCTCCACCTCAATGACAACAAAATTGAAGACGCCGCCCCGCTTTCCGAACTTACGGGCTTAATATACCTTGACATTAGCCGCAACCGAATCTCGCTACCCTCTTACCTAGAGCTTGATGGCACCCTAGCTAACTGTCGCATAGACTATTTCAGTTTACTTGAGCTAAAGTGATTATGCCGGATTTGCATTCTTTATTTAGGCAGTCGACTTTAAACTCTTTATTTTCGGCAAAGTTTACATAGATACAAAAGCTCTATATGTTTAACAGCTTATGCTGTGCCATGCAACTTGGCCTAGGCATGCATTATTGCGCGGTTTGAATCTAGGATATTATTATATAGTTAAAATTTCCCTTAAAAACAACGGCGGACACGTTTATGCCCGCCGTTGTTTTCTTGCGTATCGTCAAAAATAGGTTCTGCGTCTGCGGCGCAACGTCATAACCGGATGAGGCGTTGTTCACAAAGAGGCGCGCCTCATCCGACTCGCTCCTAAGTGCTTCAAAGCGAAGTCAAAACCAAAAGAGAGGCCGAAGCCCATACTTCGGCCTTTCTTTAACCCGCTCACGCGAAAAGCTAAAAATTCCGCGGGTTATCCACAGGTTGTTTTTTTGCCGAAAATCATCTTCTCCATACCCTGTTTGACGTGCCTCATCCGACTCGATCCTGGTTGCTTCAACGCAAATTCAAAATCAAAAGAGAGACCGAAGCCCGTGATTCGGCCTTTCTTTAACCCCATGCCCCGCTCTGCTAGAAATTCCGCGAGTTATCCACAGGTTGTTTTTTGCCGAAAATCCATCTTCTTCGTCCTTTGATTTTGCCGGTTGCCATGAGCGTTATCCGAAAAATCCGCGAGCCTGTCTCGCGCTTAGGGATGGTGGTGAGACTCTCGCGAGGTTGCTCGATTTTTGGGACTATTATAAAAACGTCAGGCAAGGCAAAGTCTTGAGAATCGCGCTCCCGCCAAAAGCAGCGCTCGATTTTAGTCTCTGTATGCTTAACATTCCATGTAATCGATGTGCGAGCGACTTAAGCGTCGTCAGTGCAACCCCCTTTCAGCCATCAAAGGCTTTTAAGCCGCTTTTCGTGATCCCTCCCTAAATCTCTTTTGACTGTTTGCAAACGAACTCCTCTTCCAAATTTCCGTCATGCTCGCCCAAGATCTCTCGAAACGCTGAAGAAAAGACCTCGTACGGCTCTTCTTGAAACGCCGCTTTGACTTTAAGCGGCTGGTCATCGTTAAGTACAGTGATAAGAACTCGCGACTCTTCGGCTATCTCCACCAAATCGTCAAGCACGAACTTCCCGTTTCTGTAATGCCCTGTGTACGTCGGAAACACTGCCAATGCCATCCCTCCCTGTTTTGCCGTGAACAACTGCCCTTTCATTTTCATTGGTGTTTTTCGCTTGCAAGCAATCCCCCAATTCCGTTGTTGGCATAGCCTGCTTGCCCATTGCCAGGCATCTCCCTGATATGCCTGTGGTTGCGCCTATTTTACAATATTATGCGAGTATTGTCAAATTAAATCGTTTGCTTGACTTCAAAATGAAATAGTACAGCCTCGGCTGACCGCCGTTGACAAAATCCTTAATAAAAGCTACAATATCAACATTGTTGCTTTTTAAGCCATCGGTTCAGGCGAGCTGTTTTGAAAAAATTAAAACTGCGAATGCCCTTCATTCGCCGTTTATCTCGAAAGGCGTGGTTTAATGAGGACTGCCATACTGGCTGGCGGAAAGGGAACCCGGATCGGAAGCATGTACCCAGAACTGCCTAAGCCTATGTTTCCAATGCTGGGCAAGCCGCTTCTTCAGTGGCACATAGAACAGCTCAAGGCCCAAGGGCTCTTGGACATCACTTTGATAGTAGGCTACAAGTCTGAAGCGGTAACAAGCCACTTCGGAAATGGCAAAGGGTTCGGAGTCAACATCAGCTATATAACAGAGGATCAGCCTCTCGGAACAGGAGGGGCATTGCCCTTGCTTCCTAAAGAGGAAACGCTTTTGCTGCTTGGAGATGTTTATTATGATGTTGACTTCAGGGAGTTCCTTAAGTTTCACAAAGAGAAAGAAGCTCTTATAACTCTCTTCGCTCATCCAAACAGCCATCCCCATGACAGTGACATAGTGGTTGTGGACAAGGAGTCGCGGGTTATCGCCTGGAAGTCCAAAAAGGACAAAGAGCGGGGCGATCTCAGGAACCTGGTGAACGCTGGCCTATACGCGTTCAGCCCAGAAGCCCTTCCTAGAGAGGCTGCGACAGTCAAGGATCTGGAGAAAGACATTGTTTTTCCTTTAGTGTCAAGCGGAAAGGTCTTTGCCCGCAGGACAGTGGAGTATGCAAAAGACATGGGCACCCCCACCAGGATAGCTTCAGTTGCCTGTGACATCGAAAGCGGAGTCACTTCTACCCGCAGCCATGAAGCAAAGCGCAAAGCTGTGTTTATTGATAGAGACGGCACCATAAACATTGAGGATGGCTTCCTTACAGATCCTGAAAAGCTAAAGCTTCTTCCCGGCGCGGCAGAGGCCATAAAACTCTTGAATGGATCTCCCTACCTTGCCATCTGCATCACCAACCAGCCTGTCATTGCCAGAGGCGAAGTCACATTTGAGAGGTTGGATCAGATCCATGCAAGGCTAGACACGCTCTTGGGCTACGAGGGTGCTTACCTGGATGACCTCTTTTTCTGCCCCCATCACCCCCACAAAGGATTTGAGGGAGAAGTGCTAGAGTACAAAATCGAATGCAACTGCAGAAAGCCAAAGCCAGGCCTTATTCTAGAAGCGGCCAGAATTCACGGGATCGACCTATCCCAGTCCTACATGATAGGAGATCGCCTAACAGATGTCAAAGCAGGGGAAGCGGCTGGATGCACTCCGCTGGGCATAGGACTAGAGCCATTTGAGCCCGGGATCCGGATGTACAAGTCTTTGCTTGACGCTGTGTCAGACATACTGAAAATTGATAATAGCGGTAAGAACGCATAGATATAAAGCGCTTGCAAATTCCTATTTGGCAACGCAAGTTCAGTGCAAGACCAGAAAAAGCCCATGCCTAACGGCATGGGCTTTTTTATAAAATTTTTATTTTTTATTTTTTATTTCGCCTTCTTCACCAAATCCCCTATCGTCCCGTCATATGGCTCCGTTATAGTGACATCCTCGCTTGGCGGCTGAAAGACTTTCTTTGATTCCTTGCTGTCCAACTGATTCAGATAAACAAAAACTTTATAGCTGTCAACCAATTCCGGATCCACGTCATGCTGCTGAAAAGCATTGTTTATGCTGATGTCCCCGTCCTCGCCCACAAGCAAGAAATCGCTGGCTGCGAGTTCTACAGGATTGCCGACAACATCATAAAATACGGCGAAAGCAGTGATATTCACCTTCTCTTCATCGGTATCGTTAAGAACTGTGCCCTTGACCTGCAGGTTGTAGATGCTTGACCCTTTTTCCATGAAGTCATCAATAACCGGAAGATAATGCTGCTGAAAACTCCCTTGGTCATAGCAGCGGATATCCAGCTTAGGCGTCCCAAAGACCCCTTTTTCGTATACTTCACTCTTCACTTGGAACGAAGCGAAGTAATAGCCCTTTTCGCCCGGCGCAAGAATCTCAGGGTATCCCTCCCCAAGTTCTTTTGAGAACAGCGCGTTCATCTCCGCGTCCCTGATGATCATTTTTGCGTCCCACAGAGCGAATGGCAACGATCCCGTGTTTTTCACTTCGATGACCGAGTCCAGCCAGACCAAGCTTTTCGATGTCGCAGGACTGTAGTTTGTTCTAACTTGCGATATTTCATATGAAATGGGATAAGCGCCGCCTGAACTCGTTGGCTGATAATTCTTCGGCTCTTTGGAACCGGTTTCTTTAACCGAAGATTTCTCCGCAGTCTCCTCCTTTGGCGCTCCATACGAACCAGCAGACGACCTTTCTGCATCTCCGCTAGCCCTAGCGCCATAGCTGCAACCCGCCAATAGCGTAAGCATAGCGGCAACTGTGATTGCGACAGCCTTTTTCATAATTTTCTTCTCCCTCTCCTGGCTCCATGCCACGCGCTAAACGCGGCCTCGTCACGACCTGAGCTTGACAACTGCCTATTGCATATCTCCAAGCTCTGCATTAATCGATATCATAAAGCGTTGCCGCCGCAACGGCCTCACTACATCTTCTCCCAAATCTTTGACAACGGTTCCTTTAACCTTAACAAATCCGGTTCCACCTGTTCAGAGGGCCTTCGGCATCAGAACAGCCTTTTTCATTTTCTCTGCCTCTCCTGGATCCAAATTTTTTCTTCAAAATCCGGCAAAGATCGCCAAGCGCGTAAGTGCGCTTAACCCATTCTACACCTTAGCGCTAAATATGTCAATATATAGCGGAACGCGCTGAACGCAAAAAAGCCCCGCGTCAGCGGGGGTTTTGGTTTTGGTCTTTTTTTATGCGCCAAGGGGCGTATAGCCCGTCTTCTCGATTATCTCCTGCCCTTGATCCGAAAGTATCCACTCTATCAAAAGCTCAGCGTTCCCATCTGGCTTCCCGTTCGTCACGGCATAAAAGTAGTTCAGAAATGGATATGTCCCGTTCTGGATGTTCGCAAGCGTTGGCTCAACGCCATCCACCTTCAGAAGCTTGGCTTCATCATTCGCGAACATCTTCGTCGCGTAGTACCTGTAGGAATAACCCAGGGCTGGCTGAACGCCTTTCCAGCTGACAGAGACTTGCTTCATCAGGCTATTCGTGCCAATCAAGCTTTTGTCAGGCAGGGGTTGCGGCGCTTGAACGCTTAGGCCTTGCATTACCGATTGAAGGCCGCTTTGGCTGCCTGAGCCTTCAGGCCGCTGAAACGCTATGATATCTCCGCCCTCTTTCCAGCCAAGAGTGCCCCACTTCGAGGTTTTTCCTGAGTATATGTTTCTGATTTGCTGGTGCGTTAGCCCGTCAATCGGATTGCCCTTGCCGACAAGAAATACAAACGCTTCTTTCCCGATAGGCGTGAAGACCAGTTCAGCGCCGACTGACTTGGCGTCTTCCATCTGCTTCTCAGACGCTCCAGCAACAAAGATAATGTCCCGCTCTCCTCGAATAACCGCCTCATAGGCCCCTCTGGTATTCGTGCACATAACAGTTTTTGAATCATAAGAGCTTTTGTCATAGACACATTCAGCGAAAGCGGCATACACCGGGTAAAGCGCCGTAGCGCCATCAAGGACAGGCAAATCCGAATGCAACTTAAGCAACGGCTCAGAATCCAGCCTCGCATTTTGCCCTCCGGCGAATGGAGCGAATACCGTTAAATCCGGCTTCACTTCCGTCTCTCCAGAGTTGGCTATATTCAGCCACCAATCCCCTCTCATTGCCCTGGGAAGAGTTAATGCTGACCCGGCAATTATCAAGGCCAGAGCAACAGCAACAGGCAGAAACCGCTTTTCATGCTTCATCCACGAAATAGCGGCAACAGCGCCTATCCCTGCCAAAGCCAGGGATATTGGGAGCGTACCAATTATGTTGTCGATTGCGCCAAATGCCAGAAAGTACTCGTTCTTCGCCAGCGCATACGCAAACCCACAAATGGCGATTAAAGTCACAAATGCTGAGATCAACGCCTTTTTCATAAAGCGCCCCGATTCTGCCTTTAGATCCTTTG
>JAISWZ010000012.1 GCA_031270945.1 Clostridiales bacterium
AAGACAAGAAAACCGGACTGGAGTTCATAAAGGGACATGGGGCCGTCCCTGTCTCAATCGACGAGTCGGACTGCGATACTTGGGCGCACGGCAAGGCCAGGTTTAGCGGGGAAACCCAGGAATTCACCCTAAAAACTATCAAGGCGATAGAAGAAGGCCCCCTCAGGGCCGGGATTCGCATGACCAGCACTCTGAACACCTCGATCCTGGTCCAGGACTTTCTCTTGCGCCATGACAGCCCGGAGATAGAAGTGAGAGTTCGCCTTGACCTGCGCGAAAAGCATAGAGCGATCAAGCTGGGGTTTGGAGTTAATGTTGAAGATCCGGTCGCTACCTACGAGATCCCCTATGGCTATATTTCCAGGCCGACTGACGGAAGAGAAAACCCAGGGCAGCAGTGGATAGACGTTTCAGGAACTGGCGAGAACGGAGAGATCAAAGGGCTCACGCTCTTAAATGACGCGAAGTTCAGCTACGACGTATTAGGCTCGACCATGAGGATGACCATAGCCAGAAGCCCCATGTACGCAGATCACTTTGGGATTAGGGACGATTTCCCCTATTTTCTTGATCAGGGCATCCAAGAGTTCAAGTACGCGCTCATTCCGCATTCCGGCGACTGGAGGGAAGCCAACCCTTCGAGAAAGGCCCAGGAGCTGAATGAGCCGTCAGTTCAAGTGGCAGGATCGCCCCATAAGGGAACTCTGCCGCAAACGCTGGAGTTCATAAGAATAGATGCGAGAAACGTTATAGCCACAGCGCTAAAGCGATCCGAAGACAATGACGGCTTCATCCTCAGATGCTACGAGACTGATGGGGCGGATACGCAAGTCCGGATAGAGCTCCCGCTTCTAGGCCGAGCCTGGGATGCCAGGTTTGGATCGTGCGAGATAAAAACATTCTGGATTCCCGAGGATGCGGCTGGAGCGGTGGAAGAAAGAAATTTGGTGGAGATGAAACTTTAAGGCAGGCGCTAAAGCAAAGACTTGCTTTGCGCCCGGAATAGGGCCTCGGGCAAAACCCGAGGCTTTTATGCTCGATAGCGAAATATATGAAAAATCTATCTTTGTTTTAGCTAGCAGCCTACAAAAGGCTGACCGAGAAGCGCAGTTCTTTTCATAGAGAAGCATATTCCAAACTTAAGCATAGCGCTCTGAAGGGAGAAGAGATAAGAAAAAACATGAAATCCATAACAGACAGAATCGAGATTTGGCATGGAAACGGCTTCATCACAGTCAAGGACAAGATCGAGAATATCGTCTATTCCCTGGGCGGGCCGTCTTTTGAGATCGGAAACGAGGCTGTGAAGCTTGAAAATGCGGCAAACGCAAGGCTTGTGAGAGAAAGGGCATTGCCGAATGGCGGAAATGAGACGGAAATGGACATGCGGTTTGACAATGCACCGGGCTTGGCGTTGCATGTAGTAACGCAGAGCTTTCCCGGATCTCCCTTTGTCCGCATGAGGTATGAGCTTCACTCAGAAAAAACGGTCGCCCTGACCAAGTCAGAAGGAAGAGACAGCATTGAATATTTCACTCTTCAAGTTCCGAAGTCAAAGGTCACAGAGATCCAGCTAAGCAGCTTCAACCCGCTGGTTCATTCCTACAACCCCTGGCGGGATTTAAAGTCCCAAGGCGATCTGGCGCTAGGGTGCGAGTTTCCAGGGCCCATAGCGCTCCTTGAAAGAGAAGGTCTTTCTTTTTTTGCCGCGTATGAGCATGGCGCGGAAGCGCCAGATTCATACTTGCTCTTTGGGGCTAATGAAAAAGACAGCCAAACCAGCCTGGCGTTGCGGGCCAGGAAGGGCAATTACTACAATGGGGAAGAGATCGGGCCGGGCAAGCCATTTAGATCCCCCTGGTTCCATTTCGCGGCTTCGCCTGGCACAGAAGATCTCTTGAGGCATTACCGGACCTTCATGCTGAAATACATCTGTGAGCAAGGGGAATCCAGAAAGCCCTACATCTATTATAACACCTGGAACAACCAAGAGCGAAACAGGTGCATCAAGGGAATAGGGTACTGGGATGACATGAACCTGCCTCGGATGCTGGCGGAGATTGAAAAGGCGCATGCCCTTGGCGTTGATGTCTTTGTCCTGGATACTGGATGGTTCGAGAAATCAGGAGACTGGAACGTGGACACGAAGCGGTTCCCGGACAATCTGAAAGAAGTGAAAGGGAAGCTGGACGAGTACGAGATGAGGCTTGGCCTTTGGCTAAATCCATTGGCTTGCGCCCTGAGCTCCAAGACTGGCCAAAAGCTGGAGTACAGGCTTGAAAGAAACGAAAAATTTGTCTCAAACGAAATCTGGGGCACCGAGGAAAGCTGGTGCATGTGCATAGCCACAGGCTACGCGGACATATTGATCGAAAAGATGATTGAACTGCGAGAAACCCTGGGCGCCACATACTTCAAGTGGGATGGCATATCCCAGTACGGGTGCAACTCTCCGAACCATGGCCACGGGGATCTAAGCAACTCCCCCCAGGAGAGGGAAGAGTGCTATAGCTACCGCATGGGGCTGGAGCTGACACGGGTCGTGCAGGAAGTAACCCAAAAGTACCCTGAGGTCATCGTTGACTTTGACATAACCGAAGGAGGCAGGTACGTAGGGCTTGGCTTCCTCCAGGCAGGAAAGTACTTCTTGATCAACAACGGGCCTTACGCAAGTGATTACGATTTGCCCAAAATGGACATACCCACAAACATGCTTGCCGTAAACCTGGATCCTTATACCAACATGTTCTTCTTCCCAGGAGCGGCGAGATCAAGGCTCTGCAGGCAAGGGGCGAAATACGACGGCTTGGTGCCGTCCACCCTTTTCCTTACTCACTTCCTGCCAGACAAGCCAGCCATTTCCCAGAGAAACGCGCTAGCCTCCCTTGTCCTTGGCGGAAACGGCATCTGGGGTGATCTGGTGTCTCTAGACGATGTTGACGTAAAAGCTTTTGCGGAAAACCTGGCTCACTACAAGCTCTCAGCAGACAGCGCAACCCAATCCTATCCCATTTCGCGCGGCTATATCGGATCCAGCCCTGAAATCTACGAAAAGCTAAACGAGGAAGACGGGCTGGGCTTTGTTGCCTTCTTCGCCAAGGCGAAGGGCGTTTACACCCACGTGACTAGAAAGCTGAACAATGGGGCATGCGGAAAGATCATTGGCGCCGATGCGGCTGAAGAAGCCGAAGGCGGAAGGATTAAGCTGACGGTGAAGCTGGAGGCCGATGACGCGAGGATAGTGTATTTTGTGCCGGTGAAAGAAGAGTAAAGCGGGGCCGTGCGACACGTTAAGCAAATTGGGACGTATTGGGGCGTTCTGTGCCCCAATACGTCTCGATTTGCGGAACGTAGCATAAATAAGACGAAATGGGGCGCTCTATGCCCCATTTCGTCTGCCTTGTCACTTGCGGGGC
>JAISWZ010000124.1 GCA_031270945.1 Clostridiales bacterium
TCAATCCTCTCATGAGTATGAAAGCGCCTTGCTTGCAGGGCGCTTGTTTTTTTGCTGAAAATTTGGTTGCAATGGTTAAATTCCATGGTGGATTGTGGGTTAGTACTTGGCACTGATGCCTGCTTGATTTAAGGGATTTGTGCTACATTTATGCCTATCCATGCGCTTTTTTGCTCAAGCCTCGTTCCATAGGCAAGAACGTATCTACAGAAGCGGCGCCACCTCAAGCATTGATCTGTCTTCGATCAGGGCAATGGCTATTCGCTCTCGTTCTATATAAGGCGAGGCCCTTCTACATCAGCGACTATCTATCGCAAACAGGCAGTCAAGGGCGCTGATCATTGCTGATGGCGCTCTGCGCTTCCGATAAGGCACTGAACCTCTGCAGATGGATGCCGAACCGCTGCCAATAAGACGCTGAACCTCTGCCTAGGGGAAAGCGCCTTGCTTACAAGGCGCTTGTTCTTTTGCTAAAAATAGCAATGGTAAAGTTCAATGACGGATTGCGCTTGAGCTCTACTCAAATCTGAATAATCTCTTCTGAATTGTTACCCGCTCATTCTGGCTCTATCAAATGCAATGTCATTCTGTCATCAGCTACAAACTATCACAAACAGGTAGTCATGGGGCACTGAGCGCAGTCTTCGAGGCGCTGAACCTTTGCCAAAGGGGCACTGAGCGCTGCCTGTGAGACGCTGAGCGCTACCTTCGAGGCGCTGAACCTCCGCCATGGGGGCGCTGAACCTCTGTTTGATGCCAGCCATTAAATTGAAACAAAGGATATCTAGATAATATAGTTGAATACAATATTGGCGAAATTTGAAGAAATTTAGCTAATATTAGTTTTATATGTTAGGATATATATATTACCTATAACCAAACATTAATTTTCGTCTCCCATTTTGAGCTCAACTAGATACACTTATTGTCGTAAAAATACGCATTATCAAAACGATGTTGTACACTCAAATCACCTCTAACTCAATAATTTTTTCTCTCAAATTTCATCGGATGCAATAAAATTTTAAAATAGGTGTTGACAACTTCGAACGAGAGGTGTTAAAATATCTTCAGGCCGATTATGTAGAATCTTGTCGAACACAATCGCATCTAATCGACCTTTGCTCTCGCATGGAAAACCATCTGGCATAAGAGCATATCCCAAAATTGATTTTATAGCACGGGAAAAGCCATGCAAGTTTGCTCGTTGAAGCCCAAGACAAACGCTGAGAAAGCTCGCATGCCTTTTAGCGATTTGCCTTTGGGCAAACGCTGCCCCGCGCCTTTTATTGAATTTTGGGATATGCTCAAAGTGGGCGGGACTTCCCTGACCGGCGCTCCGCATAATGAAAGATGACTTGCCTGCAAGAAACCTTACTCGGTATAGCCGCGAGGACAGGCTAGCTTTTGGAAATAAAAATACTTGCCGAAAAGCTTGGCCCGGACTATAATAAAAGGAGTGACTGATACGCCAGAAGAATTGCAGCCCAAAATACAGCTAGACGACAACATGATCAAGGATTTAGCTGTCATTAAGAAAGTGTTGTTTTACGGCGACCATCCATTAACTAATGAGGAAAAGGGGTCTGTCAGAAGGCTCAAAAGCCTCATGGATGACATCTACCTGCCACCAACTAAGCATGAATCCAAGATGGTCTTTCTCACTCTCAGGGACGCGTTTAGCTCAATATGCATTCCTTCAGACATGTCTGAGAATAACCTTAAGCTACTCATGATAGAAGAGATCATCAAAGGCCAGTACATCTTGCCTGAGCTCCTTTCACCGATGGAAGATGGCGTATTCAAGAGCGTTATGACTCACCACACTTCTGATCCTATACGGATAAGCATGGTGAAAGCCTATACAGGCCTAGACATCTCCAACTCGATAGTTCGGCAAAACGAGCCTGTCATAGCCAGCATGTTTGAAAAGAGATGCCGCTATGATGTGAACTTCTCTGCGGTAAATGCTGCGCTTGCTCAATTCAAGTTCAACTTTGAAATGAACAAGAGCAGAATGACCGGTGATACCGTAAGGGAAGGCCTTCCACACATTCGCTCCAGATTAGTCTATACTGAAAATCAGCTTCACATGTCTCAGGAAGCCATGGGGCAGACATATGCATCGATTGAGAAAGCTTACCACGTTGATCTCCTAAATTATTGCATTTTTGATGAGGGCAAGCCGTTCTTGAGGCGATTCACATACAGGGCTGATGACGATAACGAGGAGTTAACTAATGACTCCACGATAATAACAGTCGAGTTGCCAAAGACCGACGCATTCCTTAACACACCTGTTGATCAGCTGAGCCTTGCCCAGATGTGGTCAATATTCTTCACTAAGGCAATCGATCCCCAATACGAGAGCCTTATTAAACAAATAGCAATGAAAGTTGAGGCGATAGACATGGCGATAACTTTGGTGTCGCAAATCAGCAAGGATCCAGACGAAAGGGCCGCTTTCCTGACAAGGCACATTGCCGAGCTCAACTACAACGACGACATACAGGCTTCCAAAGAAATAGGCGAGGAAATAGGCATAGACAAGGGAGTGAAAATAGGCCGGGTCGAGGGAGTGAAAGATCTCGTAATCGAAATGCTCAAGAACGGTATCACTGATGCTGAAATCAAGAAATACTACCGTTACACCGACGATGACATCAAGATATTGCGGGCTGAAATCGCTAAGGGGAACACCCCCTAAGCTAAAGATGAACCTTTCGCTCTTGATTCTGACCGAACCACTTTGGTCAAGGAAATTGGGCTGAATGCATCTGTCTTTTAAGAAGCAATAACTTGAACAAACCCCGGATTATCTGGGAGCGATTAATATTGGGGTTTTTGCTTGCCGAAACGTTTTTCATTGTCATCCGCTTTACTTGATTCCGTTGCAATAACTCAGCCAAGGCTTTGATTAAAGCCAATACAATTTAAATCCTTGCGACTAAGCCATTTTCGCTTCCTAGGTCGATGGTTGTTACGACAG
>JAISWZ010000150.1 GCA_031270945.1 Clostridiales bacterium
TACATAGATCCCAATGACGCTATTGCGGGCAGGACAGTCATCTTCATGAGCAACACCAGAACCTGCTCTTGGAATCCCGCTTACAGCTACGCTTTTCTTGAGGAAGACCACAAGAAGTACGGGATACAGCCAGGCATAGGAGCTGACGCTCACTTTGCGGCTGATTACAGGATAGGGCTTGCCCTTGGGTATAACGGCATACTGGAGAAAATAAGGCGCTATCGGGATTATTACGGAGAAGAGAAGCGCGAGTTCTATGACGCTGAAGAAAGCGTTGTCCTGGGGATAAAAGAATGGATCAAGAGAAACGCGGACCAGGCTTTGGAAGCCAGCAAGATTGATAGCGATCCGATCATCAAGTCAAGGCTCGAAGAAGTCTGGCGAGTGTGCTCCTGGGTTATGGAGAATCCTCCAAGAACCCTGCATGAAGCCTGCCAATGGATAGCGTTCTTCAACAGCGCGTCCAGATCCTACAACAGGGATGGCGCAGGATGCCAGCTGGACGAGATTTTAAGGCCATATTATGAAGCTGATATTGCTTCAGGCTCAATAGATGACGAAGACGCCATATTCTTGCTGGCATGCCTGCTCCTTAACGATCCCCACTATTACCAGCTGGGCGGGCCAGATCAGGACGGACGGGATCTCATAAGCCACATTTCGTTTTTGATCCTGGAAGCGGCAAGCAGGTTGGGATCTACTGTAAACCTGACAGTGAGGGTTCACGACGGGCTGGACAAGGAGTTCTTCCGGCAAGCGGTCAAGCGCCTGTTCATCCACAGGAAGGGCTGGCCAAGGTTTGCTGGCGACAAGGCGCTTAGCGAGGGGTTCGCGAGAAACGGGTATCCAATAGAGCTTGGGAGAAGAAGAATAGCTACTGGCTGCAACTGGATGGCCATTCCAGGGATCGAGTACTGCATGAATGACACGATAAAGATCAGCTTCGCCAAGGTTCTGGAAGTGGCATGGAACGAGATGGCTTCATCTGGCGACATGTCCTTGGACAATCTCTGGAAGCTGTTCTCCCTGCACGTCGAGCGCGCCGTTTTGTGCGTGGCTAAAGGGATTGACTTTCACCTGGCCCATCAATGGGAGAATGAGCCGGAGCTTGTCATGAACCTGCTGTGCTATGGCCCGCTTGAGAAAGGGCTTGACGCTTCGGCAGGAGGCCTTGAGCTTTACGACATTGGAGTGGATGGCACAGGTCTGGCAACAGTGGCTGACTCTTTTGCGGCTTTGGAGCAGAGGGTTTTATTAGAAGGATTCTTCTCTTGGGAAGAAGTGAACCAGATGCTTCAGGCCGATTTTTCAGGCTTTGAAAAAGAGCGGCTTCTTCTTTCATCAAGCGAAAGGTACGGACAAGGCGGCTTGGGAGACAAATGGGCAATAAAGGTGTCCCGCGTGTTCACGGAAGCCGTGAAAAGGAGCAGTACGCCAAATGGCGTCAACATGATACCTGGATGGTTCTCCTGGTCGCAGACAATATCGATAGGAAAGCTGATAGGCGCCACCCCGAACGGGCGCAAGGCCGGCGAGCCCATAAGCCATGGGGCGAACCCTCACAGCGGAATAAAAGGGGCATCTCCTACGCAAATATCCAGCTCAATCGCATCCATTCAGCCAGGGTACGGCAACAGCGCTCCATTCCAGCTGGAGCTTGATCCCAAGACTGCGGATGGCGAGGGCGGAACAGACAAAATCTGCGGGCTGATAAGAACGCACTTCAGACTGGGGGGAACCCTTGTCAACATCAATATTTTAAACGCTGAAACCTTGAAGAAGGCCATGGATGCCCCAGAGCTTTACCCCGATCTCATTGTCAGGGTGACAGGGTTCACAGCCTATTTCGCGGCCCTTTCGCCTGAGTTTCGAAAGCTTGTGGCAGATAGGCTGATTGAAGGGTAGCTTTGCTTTGAAAAACAGCCTTGGCTGGGTTAGGCAAACTTTATGATTGGTTGCTCGCGAGCGTGTTTTCGCTCGCGAGCATAGGAAAAAAATAAATGCATGCCACGAACAAACTTTATTGTTGGTTGCACACGAGCGTTTCACTCGTGTGCATAGGAGGAAACAATGGCTAATAAAATAAAGCGTTTGTTGAAACGCGCTGCCGCAGTCATTCTTCTAGCAGTTGTGTCGCTGTCAGGCGTCAATGTTCAAGCGCTTGCAGCAACGCCAGATGAAGCCGCCAGCATCAACATCATTAGGGAAAGGATCCTGAATGACTTTTTAGGCCAGACCGCTGATGGCACTGTAGTGCTTAACGGCACAATCAGGTATGCCAACTTTAACGAGGCCTTTGATTATGTCGATGCCATTAACGCGGACGGTTCTTGGAGCGATGTCAACTACAGCGACAGAACCAACGCTAATTCCGGAAAGATGTGGTCACCGTATTTAGCGCTGTGCAGAATGCTGGCCCTGGCTGGCAGCTATAGCGATCCAAGCAACTCCGCTTACAAAGATGAATCAGTGAAATCCGCTCTTGAAAGCGCCTTGGTTTTTTGGGACAAAGCGAACCCCAGCTCAACGAACTGGTGGGAAAATGAGATCGGCAAGTCCATTGCCATGGGGCTCATTGGCGTTTTCATGAAAGGCGACCTTAGCGATGAAGCCCTTGCCGTATGCTACAAGCATAACACAGGCAAGACAGATCCAGTTGGGGCCAATGGCGCGTGGCGGACTCAGAACTACCTGTTTGAATGGCTTGTTACTGACAGCGATGCTGCATACGCAAACATCAAGACAGGGCTTGACACCCTGCTAAAAAGCGCGATTGTAGACGAGGTTGGCTCTTCTGGAGAAGCGGTTCAGGTCGACGCCAGCTTCTGGTGCCACGGAAACGTGCTCTTTAGCGAAGGCTATGGCATGGTTCAAGTGGCTACCGTGGGAAAATGGGCTTCATACACCAATGGCACAGCTTTCGCGTTTACCAGCGAACAGTTAAAAGTTGAAGACTTCTATGTACTGGACGGCACCAGGTGGATGATACGAGGAGAATTCGGTTTCTTGTACCTGGGATATCGGCCTTATGTCACTGTTGACGGCGTTGGAAGCTATATAGCTGAGTTTGTCCATGGAATCAAGTACCTGAGCGAAAGCGCCTCATCAAGAGCCTCCGAATACAAGGCTCTCTATGACAACATCATGAATCCGGCATCAAGCAATGGCCTGAATGGCAACAAGCATTTTTGGCGATCCGACTACACCTCGCACATGCGCGACAACTTCGGGATCATGACAAAAATGTCCTCAACCAGAGTCAAAGGCATGGAGTACCGCTCAATACTCAGGGCTGAGGTAGGAAACGAAAATTTGTGGGAGGCTTCAGGCGCTACTGCCATATACGTTAATGGCAGGGAGTACACCGACTTGGTTCCGGCTTTTGATTGGTTCCATTATCCGGGCGTCACAGCTCCCTATGAAAAGGTAACCCAGATCAACGTCGCAAATGGAAGCTCTTTCGTAGGCGGAGTTTCTGACGGAAAGTATGGCGCTTCAGTGTTCACGCAGTCAAAGTCTGTTTCAGGGTTTAGCGTGAGCGGCAAGAAAGGCTACTTCTACTTTGACGACGAGATGGTTGCTCTTGGGACAGACATCACGTCAAACGCTTCTTCAAGCGTCCATACAACAGTCAATCAAGGGATAGGCAAAGACAACGCGTCTGTCGATGGAACAGATCTGCAAGTTGGGACAGACGGCCAAGCATTCCCGTCGGCCACTTGGGCCTACAACGACCAGATAGGCTATGTATTTCCTAACGGCGGAATAACAGCGTCAAACAAGATCCAAACCCAGAACTGGATTGATCTGCCCGCAGAGTCTAAGCAAGCGTTCACTCTGTACGTTGATCATGGCGTGAAGCCCGCAAACGGAACGTATGGGTATATTGTGGTTCCCGGGAAAACCCAGGCAGAGGTGGAAGCCTATTCAGCCAATATCCCTGTCACTGTCGTATCCAATACGAACAAGGTTCAGGCCGTTCGCAATGACTCGAAAAATTTGACGCAAGCCATATTCTACGAGGCTGGATCGCTTGAATACAAGACCGGCTACACATTGACCGTCAACGAGCCATGCCTGGTCATAGTAGACGAAAGCTCAGTCATTCCGACAGTGACCGTCTCAAATCCTGACACCGCTGGATTGGATGTCATCGTAAAGCTAGAAGTTCCTGGCGGATCCGCGTATTACCAAAAGTATACGCTGGGAAGCGGAGTTTATCTTGGAGAGTCTCAAACCAAGATCATGGGCACCACAGTCATTGAGGATTCCAACATTTCCGCCAGCTCATTCCTGCCAGGAACAGACGCTTCCAAAGCCGCCGACACTGATCCTGACACCCAGTGGCATTCAGGCGTTGACGAGCAGCAGTGGGTTATTGTCAACCTGAAGGAGCAAATGAAGCTTTACGGAATCGAGATTGTTTGGGATGATGCGGATTACCCGCAAGCATACCTTCTCCAGCGCTCAATAGACGGAGGCAAGACCTGGATCAGCATTTCTGACGAGTGGAACGCTGACGGAGGGACAGACACTTTCAGCCCCGCCTATGTGAATGCGACATACGTTAGGGTGCTCATGCTCTCAAGCGCGTCCGGCAACGGTTACGGGATCAAGGAGATCAAGGTGGACGCTGAGCAAAACCTGGCGCTAAACAAGAAAGTTCACTCCAGAACAACATTGTCTTTAAATGGCAGCGTCTATGAAACGGCTTATGCTGTTGATGGCAACAATAATACCGGATGGCAAAGCGGAAAAAAAGACGATGGAGAGTATTGGCAAGTGGATCTTGGCAAAGACTACGACATAAAGAACATAAAGATCATCACAGATCCGAATGCTTACGCCAAGAATTTTACGCTTTCTTACGCAACGGATAGCGCATCCAAAGACTCTGACGGCTGGCCTACGGCTTGGGTGGCTTTTTACAGCCAGACGAATGCCCCGTCCACGTTCAACTCCATCTACCCGGCAACTGATACAACGGCTAGATTTATAAAGTTCACAAATAATCTATCAAGTAGCACTTCTTACGGCCCGCAGATTTTTGAGTTTGAAGTGTACGGATCCGAGGCCGTTCCGAACCCTGTCCATGACTTTGGGGGGAGAGCAAACTACGCGTATTTAAAGCCGTTCTATCATACAAACGGGAAGAACACTGCTACTCCAGTGGTGCAATCGGCATTGGCTACTGACGGCGAGTGGTCGACAAGAACTGCGCCAGCCCAATCAGACAGGCCGGCAACTGGCACCGAGCAGTGGGGCTATGTGGATCTCGGAGAGACAAAGAACATCAATCAGGTTATTGTGAGCTGGGAAGTCGGAACAGCGGCAGTAAACCTGGAAATCTCAAACACTGTTGATGCTGACGGGAAGCCAACTAATTGGGTGCCTGTAACCCGAGGCGGTACTTCGTATGTGCATTCGAGAACCCACGTGACTAACCTAACTGACCAGATCTCATTCGACCCCGTGGACGCCAGGTTTGTGAGAGCCAGAGGAAACACAGCAACGCAATACGGCATGTGTTTCCGTGAGTTTGAGGTTTACGGCGACTATACTGTGAGCTTCGATCTGGCTTTGCAAAACGAAAGCCTGACAACCGGAACCGCTAGAAGTGTTGACGTTACAGTGCTTCCAGTGGCAAGCGATGACGTTTTGGACATCACGTCTTACAATCCCGCTGTTGCTACTGTAAGCGCGAAGTCGCCAGCAATCGGCGCAGACGGAACGGCAACTGTCACTATCACAGGAGTAAGCGGCGGAAGCGCAACGGTTGTCGCTAGGCACAGCAAAAGCGCGGCTTACGATTTGTACTACATCACAGTAGACGCTGACAAAGACGCCTTGCAAGCGCTGATAAACGAGGTAAACCAGCTTAACCAAGCCGACTACACAAGTGACAGCTGGATGGAGTCAAATATCGAAAGCGCTCTTATAACCGCCATCATGGTTTACGAGAATGCCGAAGCGACGCAAAGCCAGGTAGATGAAGTTTTGTCTGCTCTGAAAGACGCAAAGGACGCTCTTGACCTTGTGCCAGTGGACAAAACGGCGCTTTCGACTCTTGTTTCGGAATTTGATCAATTGGATGAACAGGAATATACCTCAGCCAGCTGGAGCGATGCTAGCGTTGCGGTTTTGGCCGCAAACACTTTGCTTGATGACCCCAATGCAACCCAAGACGCAGTGAATGCCGCCTGGCAAGAGCTTTATGACAAGATCGCAACTCTTGCGCTTAGAATTCATGCGGCCGCCCCTGAATTCGACGCCCATCCCAAAGACATCTCGGTGTTTATTGGCGGGGAGGCCATTGTCTCGGCTTCGGCTCTTTCTGTTGACGGAGGGACGATCTCGTACCAGTGGTATTCAAGCGAAACAGGCACTGTTGATGACAAAGTTTTGATTCCAGATGCCATATCGAATGAGTATGCGCCTCCAACAGATGCGTCAGGAGTCAAGTACTACTTTGTTGAAGCGACAAACACCAATTCGGCGGTTGACGGAAACCAAGCAACAGTGGCTGCCAGCCAAATGGCGTGTGTTACAGTCAATGAGCTAGACCGGGTCAATGTGAGCATAGACGCCCAAGATTCAATATACAATGGCTCGCCTTATGTTTTGGGAGAGATAGCCTTCACTGAAAGCTCAGGGCTTGAAGTCGCTCCCGGACAAGTAAGCGTCTCGTTCTTTGAGGCTGGCGGAACAGACCCATTGGATGGCCCGCCTGTAAACGCTGGATCATACAGGGTTGAAGTGTCCGTAAAAGAGCCGACCTATGAGGGAACCGGAACCGCGACATTTGAGATAATACCCGCAAGTCTCGTTTTGACGGCAGACAGCTTCACGATAACACTTGGAGATGAGCTCCCCGAGTTGACCTATACGTCCGAAGGGTTTGCAACTCCCGAAGACGAGAAGGAGATAGTCCCCAAGCTCTCTTTGGCAGAGTACAAAGCGGGAAAGACAGGCGAATTTGTCATCGAGATAGCAGATGCCGCCTCTCCCAACTATGACATCGAATTCAAGCCCGGCAAGCTGACAGTGGCTGCGCCGCCTCTGGTTTTCACGGACAGCCCCAACTTTGACATTCCAGATATGACAGTTGGAGCGCCTATCGCATCGATAGACGCATCCTTGGAAGTAACTGGAGGGGTTCCTCCATACAAGTTCTCAGCCACAGGATTGCCTGCTGGCCTGTCAATATCAGAAGACGGAACCATTTCCGGCAGACCGACAGATCCAGCCCCCGCTGGGGTGTTTGAGATAATTGTGACTGACAGCGAAAACGTTTCCGCCTCCATTCAGGCAAGCTACGGCGCGATAGAAGAAGAGGAGCCGCCAGTTCCAGCGCTGTCGCTAGACCTTTCATCTTTGGCCATCCCAGCGACAACAGTTGGGGCAGCGATAGATGCCATCGACTTGTCAGCGGCAGCAGCCGGAGGAGTCTCGCCTTATACTTTCACTGCAACTGGCTTGCCAGCAGGGCTTTCCATTTCTGAAAGCGGCGTGATATCAGGCGCTCCAACAGAAGCAGTTCCAGCTGGAACAGTTTTGGTGACAGTGGAAGACGCGGAAGGAACAATAGCAAGCGCAAGCCTGGATTATGCAGCTGTTTCGGAGCCGGTTGAGTCGGTAGAGCCAGAAGAGCCGGTTGATCCGGAAGAGCCGGTAGAGCCAGAAGAGCCAGTAGATCCAGAAGAGCCGGTAGATCCAGAGGAGCCGACTGATCCAGAAGAGCCGGTGGATCCAGAAGATCCGACTGATCCCGAAGAGCCTGAGGATCCCGAAGTTCCTGAAGAGCCAGTTGATCCGCCAGTAGTGCCGTCACAGCCCTATTTTCCTTATTACCCCTATTATCCATACAATCCAACAGTCACTGCGGCGCCAAAGCCAATTGCCGCTGTCACGCTTCCAGCCGCTACCGCGCCTGAGTATCCGGCGCAATGCGCTACAGAGCTTTACAAGCTTGGGCTTTTTGTCGGAACTGGAAATGACGCGGCCGGCAAGCCCACATTTGAGCTGGAGCGCAAAGTCACCCGCATGCAGGCTCTTGTCTTGGTTATAAGGCTTATGGGCCTTGAGAAAGACGCGCAAAGCCATTCTGGCTCATCCCCATTTACGGATGTCCCGGATTGGGGCGCAAAGTATGCGGCCCTTGCCTATGAGCTTGGAATCACGTATGGAGTCAACAATGCCCATACCGTTTTCGCTCCTGACCTGGAGATATCAGAGCGCGAGTTTGTGGCGTTCCTGTTGAGAGTGCTGAAGTACCAAGAGCAAAACGGAGATTTTGATTTTGAGCTGTCAGTGCAAAAGGCGGCAGAGCTTGGCATAAAGACGTCAACAGGCAGCCAGGGCGCGTACAGGCGCGAGGATGCGGTCCTTGCCATGACAAATGCGCTTGTGGCGCAAATTAAGGAATCAAGGGCGCTGTTGATTGAAAAGCTGGCTGAGGATGGAGCGGTTGACGGCGAACTGGCCAAGGCGTTTGTCTTGGCGGTGGACGCGTCTAAAGGGAAGTAAATTAATGCAAGCGATAAAAAGAGCGAGGATAAAAAGAGCGAAGATAAAAGAGCGAAGATAAAAATAGCGAAGATAAAAGAGCGAAGATAAAAAAGCGAAAAACTAGGGCAACTAAAGGGATTTGTCAAGGCGCAAAGCTGAGGGGGGAGCGGCAAAGCCGCTCCCCTTTTTAGCAAAAGTTTTATTTTGCATTAGACGCTGAGATTTCTCAAATAGGGAAAGCAGACATATGAGCATCTTGTTTTGGCTTCTGGTTTGGAAGTATTTTAAGATTAAGAGCCGATCAAGAAGGGATTTTATAAAATGTTGACTAATTTCAAGCAACTGCTCCTTGAAATTCAAGTAGGGCATAAGCTATAATATATTCAGGCAAACGCAGACAGAAACGCGTTGCGATATACTGGGCTAGGATCCCGCTAGCCAGGAGTGATTTTATGGAAAAGAAAGCCACCATGAAGAAGATTGCTGAGGAGCTGGGAATTTCCATCAACGCCGTTTCTTTGGCATTGAACAACAAGCATGGAGTAAGCGAAGACACGCGCCTTAAAGTTTTGGCGGCAGCTGAAGCTGCGGGATACATAAACCAGAAAGCGCGATTTGCCCAGACTTACCAGCGCCACAACTTTTGCCTCATGCTCCAGGACATCTACTCATGGGATCTGGAGTTCTATGGAGCAGTGCTGTTTGCGATAGAGCAGGAGTCAAAGAAGCGGGGGTTTGGGTCACTTCTGAACTTCTTCCAGGATGACGGCATGAAAGTGCCTGACTGCATAAGAAGAAGGCAAGTCGCGGGAATAATCACAATAGGAAAAATATCTAACGAGAACGTGGAAACGCTGAAGTCATACGGCATTCCATTGGTTCTTGTTGACCACGCCTATCTCTCGGGCTCGGTTGACAGCATCATAACCAACAACAGGGTTGGCGGATTCTTGTCAGCCAAGCGGCTGCTGGAGCTTGGGTTCAAGGAAATAGGCTTTTTCGGGGATCTCAACTATTCAAACTCAATAAGGGACAGGTTCGCTGGATACAAGGACGCTCTGGCATCCAAGCTCACAGGGGGATCCTTGGAGGAGTATATCAATGAGTTCTCAATCACTGGGGAAAACGAGAAGTTTGTCCAAAACAACGACTTCCTAAGCATCAAGGACACGCTCTTGAAAAGCAGGATCGCTCAAGCCTACTGCTGCTCAAACGACTTTGCCGCTTATGTCCTGATAAGGGCGCTGAGATCCATAGACGTGAGCGTTCCTGAAGAAGTGTCCATAATAGGGTTTGACAACATCGCCCTATGCGAGAAGATGAGCCCGAAGCTTACAACTATCAACGTGAACAAGAACTTGATGGGAAAGAAGGCTGTCAACCGCCTTATCTACCTTTTGGAGCACAAGAACGAGTTCACCGAAAACACAATGCTTGAAGTGGAGCTTGTGGAAAGGGAGTCGGTCAAGACGCCTGAAATATAAAAGCATATCCCAAAATATATTTTATCGGCCAAACACTATCCATCGCCACTTAAATTTTGGAATATGCACCAAGAAAGGGGGATTTCCATGGCTGGCCAGAAACGAGGGGGATTCGCTAAGGAAATCAGCCGAAACAAATATCTGTACTTGATGATGCTGCCAGGAATCCTCTTTTTCCTTCTATTTAACTACCTTCCTATGGCTGGCTTGTATTTCGCCTTTGTCAAGTACCATCCGTTGGCGCCAGCTTTCGGGTTGGGGAGCCAATTTGTTGGCCTCAAGAATTTCGAGTACTTTTTCGCCTCGAAAGACTGGCTAAAGATCACCGCCAACACCCTGTTCCTAAACACGGTCTTCATAACGAGCGGAATTGTTGTCCAGCTAGGCCTGGCTGTCTGTCTAAATGAGATGACAATGAAAATGGCGAAGAAGATTTCCCAGACTTTCATGTTCTTGCCCAACTTCATCTCCTGGACTGTTGTGTCGGTCATGTCTATCGCTTTGTTCTCGACTGACGAGGGAATCATAAACCACGTTCTAGTACTCTTTGGCATGACACCGATCAACTTCTACCAGAATGCGTCCGTCTGGCCGACTCTGCTGGCCATACTTAGGATCTGGAAGGGCGCGGGGTTTGGATCTGTCATCTACCTGGCTTCAATAGCAGGGATAGACGCGGAGATCTATGAAGCGGCAACCATTGACGGCGCAAGCAGGCTGGCCCGGATATTCCGGATAACAATACCGATGCTGAAGACTACGACGGCGATGCTTTTGATCATGAACATCGGCAGCATCTTCTATGGCGATTTTGGAATGATTTACGCGCTTATCAATGACAACCCCATGTTGCGCTCAACTACTGACGTCATAGACACTTACGTTTACAGGGCGCTTCGCATGTACAATGATATTGGCATGTCATCAGCAGTTGGCCTTTTCCAGTCGGTTATAGGCTTCATCACTGTGGTTCTGGCAAACAGGGTCATAAATAAGCTTGACAAAGAGTCAGCCCTGTTCTAGGGCGCGAAAGGATGGGATTGGCATGAAAGGGGGACGCATGGACACAGCGGCTGACAAAGCCGTGATTGCCGCCTGCTCAATCATATGTGTGCTGTTTGCCGCGTTTTGCGCGATGCCTCTCTGGGTGGCGCTGGTATCCTCGTTCACTAACGAGAACACTCTAATCCGCGAGGGCTACAGGCTGTTTGTCAAGGATTTTGACCTTACCAGCTACAAGCTTGTGTTCACTGGATCATCTGACGTAATGAACGCTTATATCGTTACTATTGTAACCACATTCTTTGGAATGGCTTTGACTGTGCTTCTTACGGCGTCATTGGCTTACCCCCTGTCTGTGGAGAGCGTGAAGTATAGATCAAAGATTTCGTTTTTCATTTACGCGACAATGCTCTTTAACGGAGGGCTAGTTCCCAACTACTTGTTGATCAGCAGGTTTCTGCACCTGAGGGACAACATTCTTGTCCTGATTATTCCGGCTGCGCTAAACGCTTACAACGTTTTCTTGATGAGAAACTATTTCGCCACAATACCGCCATCCTTGGCTGAGTCCGCCAGGATAGACGGCGCGACTGACATCACCATCTTCGCGAAGATAATTCTTCCTTTGGCAAAGCCGATACTGGCCACAATAGCCCTCTTTGCGTCAATGGGCTACTGGAATGAGTGGTACCGCGTCCTTCTATACATAGACAACAGGAAGCTGTTCACGCTGCAGTTCTTGATAATGCGGCTTCAGCAGCAAGTCGACTTCCTGACATCAAACCTGAACGCTTCAGCGCGAGCCGCTTTGGGAAACTTGACAATACCAACCATAGGCATCCGATTGGCTACCGCAATGATATCAATTGGGCCTATCGTCCTTCTTTATCCTATTTTGCAACGCTATTTTATAAGCGGAATAATGGTTGGGTCAGTCAAGGGGTAACCCTTGACTGGCAAAATGAGCGAACGCTTTTCAGAATTATTTTCAAGAAAAACAAGAATTCGGGAGGCATGAAAATGAAATTTTCTCTCAAGAGCGCAATGGCTCTGCTTACGGCGCTGCTTTTCATCACTGCAGGGTGCGCAGGCAACGGAGCGGCAACGCCAGCCCAAAACACCCAGGCGCAAGAGCCTGCGGCCCCCGCCGCGCCAGCCGCGCCTGAAAGGGTGACACTGGAATTCCTGGCACCAGCGCCTGTAACCCAGTTCAATGACTTCGAGAAAGTCTGGGAGGAAGTCTACAAGCGAACAGACAGTTTTCTTAACGTCAGGGTCAACTATACTTTGACCACATTTGATGACGTCGGGCAGAGGATCGCTTTGAAGCTAAACGCGGGAGAGCAGCTGGATGGCGCGTTTGTGGCCCCGTGGACTAACCCGTCTCTGGTTCAAATGATATCCCAAGGGCTTTTGACAAACCTGGACTCCTACTTTGGAAACCCGCAGTATCCAGGCCTGGCGGACTGCTTCCCTGCGGACTTCCTTGAAGCCAACTCGTTTCTAGACTCGTCAGGATCCAAGCATGTATATGGAGTGCCTTTCGCAAGCTCAATCGCCTCAACTGGAAGCGCTCTGTACTACCGCAAGGATTTGGCCGAGAAATATGGCATTGGCGAGATCACAAGCTATGAGACCATGATCAAGTACTTTGACGCGATATTGGCCAATGAGCCTGGAATGTATCCTTTCACGATAAGCGGCGCCATAGACGAGTTAGCTCCCGGATGGCTGGCTTCGCTGTACAACGAGAAGTCCTGGACCACTGACCACAACTGGAAAATTGGGCCTCTTGACGGCACCAACGGAATATATGTGGCTGTAGGGGATGACGGAAAAGCGTACGCTTCCCGCCAATTCGTGCCAGAGTATGACCCAGTGTACAGAGCCATGCTCAAAGGGCCCTACAAGGACAACGATCCGCTTTTGTTCTACAACATAGCTCGCGAATGGTACACCAAGGGCTACTTCGAGAAAGACATCCTGAACCAGAAAGATCCCGAAGGCCAATTTGTTTCTGGAAAGGCCGCATCGTTCCAGCGCGGCTTGGACACATACATCGGCATAGCGAACCGCCTGGAAGGCTCCATAGCGGGCGCCAAGATCGGCGCTTTCATAACTGACAGAGACATCAGGCTCAACACTACAAAGAACGCCGGATCAGATTTTATGGCCTGGAACTTCCTTGCTGTCCCCACGACATCGAAGAATGCTGACAGGGTTATGTCTTTGGTCAACTGGATATATGAGAGCCAGGAGAATCATGATCTTTTGGAATATGGCATAGAGGGCGAGCACTGGATCGCTGACGGCACAGACAAGTTCAGCTATCCGGAAGGCTCTGACCCGAGCACCAACTACAACTTCACAGGCTACATCCTGACTTGGACTCCCAAGTATTACAGGTACGCTTCAGACATTCCGGACAACATAGTAACGGCCATGAAGAAGCTTGGAAACATTGAAACGGTTTACAAGACCTATTACGCAGGATTTACTTTTAATCCTGAGCCGGTGCAGACCGAGCTAACAAGGATGAATGACGTGGTGGCATACAGGAGAGCTTTGGGATGCGGCGTTCCTGAGGATATAAACGCAGAGATAGATAGGATCCAGAAACTGTTCGACGAAGCGGGGTTCGCGAAGGTGGCTGAAGAAGTAGAGCGTCAATTCAATGAGTTCCTCAAGAGCAATCCGTATGAAGGACAGTAGCGGCAGCTTGGCTCGAGCTGTCAGGCATGGCGCCAACCCCCTTTTGACCCCGAACGGCGCAGTTGCCTCAAGCCCTGGCTTGAAGATAGATGGAGTCTTGAATTGCGGCGTGACAAGGTTCAAAGACGAAATCCTGCTTTTGTGCAGGGTGGCCGAGTCAGCCCCAAGCGATGGATCTGTGGCAAGGATCCCGCTTATACAAAAGGATTCTGGAAGCACAGTCATCGTCTCTTTGGTTAAAAGCGATCATCCGGAGTACTGCTTTGAGGATCCAAGGGTAGTCACAAGACGCGGCGCCAAAAGTCCCGCTGTGGAATACCTGACATCCCTGTCCCATCTTCGCATAGCGAGATCCCATGACGGAGTGAGCTTCAAATTGGACGACAAGCCGGCGGTTTGGCCAGTTCCCCCGTATGAAGCCTTCGGAATGGAGGATCCAAGGATCACGAACATAGATGGGTGCTATTACATTAATTATACGGCGTCATCTCCAGCCGGCTGCGCTACAGCCTTGATGAAGACAACCGACTTTGTTTCCTTCGAGCGGCTTGGCCTTATATTTCTTCCGGAAAACAAGGATGTCTGCATTTTCCCCCAGAAGATAAACGGCAAGTACTACGCGCTAAACCGTCCAGTGCCAAACGCCATAGGCTCTCCGGACATGTGGATCTCAGAGTCGCCTGATCTGGTTCACTGGGGCAGGCACCAGCATATTCACAGCGCGTCCAATGGGCGTGTTGGAGGCGGCGCAGTGCCGTTTCTCACGGAAAGAGGCTGGGTTGCCATCTACCATTGGGCTGACGCAAGTGATCGCTACTGCCTTGGCGCAATGCTTCTGGATGCCAATGATCCGTCCGAAGTCATTGCCATTTCAACGACGCCGCTCCTTGAGCCGGTTGAGCTCTATGAGACCCAGGGGTACTTTTCAAACGTAGTTTTCACTTGCGGCTGCCTCTACGAAAACGGGATAGTCACCATCTACTATGGCGCGGCGGATGACAAGATATGCAGGGCTGACGTTGCGATAGAGGATGTTTACGCGCTGCTTGACGCATAGAAAATTTAGCCTAAAAGCGGGTGCCGGTTTTCCGGCGCCCGCTTTTAGGCTGATTTTAGGTTTTTTTATTTTTATTTTTAAATTTTTTTATTTAATTTTTTTATTTTTTATTTTTATTTTTCAATTTTCTTTGATTTTACTCGTTTGCGTGAGAGCGATACCGTATCTTGTCCAGCATGTCAGCGTTGAGCTTTAAAATCTCTATGTTTGAAGCGTAGTGGTCGGAGATGGAAGGCGATTTGCCAGAAACGGCAGACAACTTGTCAAAAACGCAGGATTCTTCTAAAATGCTAAACATTTCGTCAAAAATGTCAAGGTTTATTTCGAGAAGCCTGTTTACGTACAAATCAAATTTTGCCGGATTGATATGGAAAAGAGAGGCGGCCAGCTTTTCAAGAGTGACGTCGGAATTGCTCAACCTGATTAAGGAATATTCGCTGCTTATTGGATTTTCGAATGCGTTGTGGTGGTCGTAGCTGGGAGACAGGCCTGCGCCGATTCTCCCCCAGTTTTCTGAATGCCTGTCAGCGTTGGAGATTATGCAGTCAAGCATGCAGAGCTCCCAGAACTGATCCTGCTCATTGGGTTGCAGCAGCTTTACGATCTCGTCATAGCTGTAAGAGAAACCAGCAGCTTTCAGTTTGGTCGTGTCAAAGTCAAGAAAGCCAGCTTCGCGAATGATTGTTGTCCCTGAGTCAAGTCTTCCTGCCAACTCTGAAGACAGGCGCCACTCCGACTCCAATCTGAATAGGCTCGTCTCTGCCACGGATAAGCTGAGATGGCGAGCTATCAGGAAAGCCATGTATTCGTTGCACAGCTCGTCTTTGCCAAGAAACTTGACGACGCATTTCTTTCCGCCAATAATCATCAGCTTCTTCTTGCAATGCCCGTTAAGGTTAACAAAGCAGCCTGGATCAAGCTCCTCGTGCAATATCATCGCGCAACCTCTTTTTTGGCGTCCAAAGTTATGTAAGCCCCGAATTCTGAAACAAACTCAACAAAGCCCTGCAAAGGCTGCTCGCCTATCTTGGCGCCAGAGGGAATCATTCCGATTCTCACTTCTCGCTCAGTGCAGATCCAGTTGTTTTTGACAAAAACCTTTTCTCCGCCCTTGACGTCTTTAACCGGCTTGAAAACCATTCGGGTGGGCAAGCGGTCCTCAAAGCAGGTGTACTCGTCTGTGGTGCACAATCCGCCGGTCAAGCTCAAGCGGTTTACCATAGTCTTTGCGCTATCAGCTTTAGGCATCCGCTGCTTGAGCCAGGCATAGAACTTGGCGCAATCCTCCCGCCATTTGCCGTCCACCCCGATGCGTGTCGCCAGGCTCTTCGAGGGAAAGCAGGACTCATCAAAGCAGCCGGCAGCGTCGTTGAATACAGCGTAGCCGCAATATTCGTATTTGTCATTGGTGAATACAATCGTATATTTGTCGGACAATTGCAAGGACTCCCTTGTTCTTCGTGAGCTTGCCGCGAAAAAGCCGCAAGCGTTATTGGTGCGCCCCAAAAGCGGGGACGGCTTCATGAGATTCCAATGGTGAACATATGTTTGCACAGCTTTAAACGAGAAAACATTTGGCTTTCCCAGGCCAAAAAATTATTTCGGGAGATGTGTTTATTATACAGGAAATATCTTAACCTGTCAATCCAAGCGCATATCCTAAAATTCATTGTATGGCACCCGATACGGCCATTTGCATGCGCGTAGTCAAAAAAACTTTTTTTATTCGCATGCGCGAAGGCAAAAAACATTTTTTCATCGCATGCGCTTTTCGCTCACGAGCATAGCTCGTTTGGATCCATTATACTAGAAAATGCCACAACTTGTCAATCGGAATTAGAAATTAATGCGCTAGAAAAAAGCTCCATATCATCGCAGAATATTTGGAATTCGGGCCCGGTTGGCTTCTGAGGCGGGCAACGATAAGAAAATTCTGCATTGAGCGCTTGCCAGTATACATACGCATTCCGTCTGAATTCTGTTCTCGCCAAAAAGGGCCTTGGGAAGGCTGAAGCCGTCCCAAGGCCCTTTGCTTGCAAAAAAGCTCCGAGCCTTTGAGACGGTCGCGAGAATTCGCGGCGTCTGCAGGTACAGGCACCAAGGCAATTGCTGCCATTATGTTTGCAGAAGGCCGTCTGTCGCGAGCTGGAAGCTGCGCTCGAAACTATACGGCGCATAGTTAGAGCATATCCCAAAATTCCGAAATGGCACCGAAAAAATCCTGGCGAATGCTTCAACGCCGGATTTTTTCGGCGCCATTTCGGAATTTTGGGATATGCTCTTATCAAAAGTCGTGTCTGAAAACGGATCGCCTAGCGCTATCAAGCGCCCCCATTCGTTGAACGCTGTGCCGGAATTGAGGATGTCCTTGATGGCATCCTGGACAACAGGGTTGTTGCCTCCGGAAACTCGAGCTACGCCCTAATTACTGAAATCAAAATGCTAAAAATTGGCACAAAATTTTTGTAACCTGATTGAAACAAAACATTGTCGCATTACGTCTTAATATGAGAAAACAGAGCGGGCGAATTCTTTTTAAAAAGCCTGCCTAATAAGGAGGAAGATATGAAAAGAATAACAGCACTACTGGTTTCGCTGGCGCTAA
>JAISWZ010000198.1 GCA_031270945.1 Clostridiales bacterium
CCCAAAATTATATCCGAGGCAGCGGAAAAATCCGGATGTTTGCTCGCAAAAGCCCGAGCAAACTAGTTGAAGCGTTCGCCAGGATTTTTCCGCTGCCATTTCGGAATTTTGGGATATGCACTAAATCATACCGCTTGTCAGTACAGATAATTGTGAAGGATTTATGAGTTTGGACGCTTACTAAATTTTAATGCGCGGCGATTTTTGAACCGTTTCCAGCCTTGAAAACTCCTGCATACTAAATCAGGGTAAATTTCGCCATGCTTTCTCCGAAATTCTCTGAAAGCCTGAAATCCTGAAAGCCTCCGAAAGGAATTTGAACTTATTATTCTAAAATCTCTGTGCAAATAAGAGAGTTACGCGTTTCTGCCCTGCATGGCAGCTCCCCGAAAGGGGTTCGCATTTTTTAGCATGGCAAGAGCAGCATTCAGGCGCTAAATTTCAGTTCTTCATTCCTTACGAGTAGAAGTTAATCCTATGATGTCGAGATTTTCTGAGAAGTCCTGAAATCCTGCGCAGTGTTAAGGGCAGAACCGCATGGGCCATCTTCGGATGAGTCTCCCCGAAAGGGGCTGGAAGTCATTTTATAAGCCTATGCGAGCCGTCTTCTTGCGCCTTGGGGCAAGGACGGCTCGCGGAATAGGCAGACGGTTTAATGTGTTGACTAGCAGGTATACTACCTGTCGTTAAATCAGCTCTTGGGTTCGCCGTAAAAAGCTCCGCGCTTTTCGCTCCTGCGAAGCGCCCTCCGAATCAGAATCAGTACTCGCTTACCTTCATCAGCCTCTTGAACCGCTCAATCTGAACCGTTATCAAAGCAAACGGGATTGCCAACACTGCGAGGGCGGCAACACTTATCGGCAACAGGGAAGCGGACATTACTTGCAGGTATCCCAAAACCGCAAATGCGGCGCACACAATCCCCATATTGAGAAACGTCCCGCGAACCGACTGCAGATGCTTTACCCAGCTATCATAATCCGAGTAAACCTCGAAAGGCTCGCTGTCTTTCTTTTTCTCTATTATCAAGAGCTCATGGTTGAAGCTTCCAGGCGATGACGCCAGCTTCCCTCCCCTACTGCTAAAAGGCCTAACCCTCAGCTTTCCTATCGAAAGGTTCAGATTTGCGCCCTTGTCATGCAAAGCGTATCCCATCTGCCCAAGCATTGCCTTGTATTCGAGGCGCTTGGAGTCCGGCATGTGCCCTACGTAGTCAACCCTGTACTCATACTCGGAAGGCTTGCATTGCTCGAACTCATACGTGAGCGCGTTTGTGCCGACCAAGCGCCAGCCTTTCGCGGACATGGCGTTTAGCCATTTCTCAAGGCTCCGCAAAAAGATCGCAAAAAACCTAAACACCCGTGTGCGCATTTGCGCTCATCCCTTCACAAATCATTGTTTCGTAAATCATTTTTTCTTAAATCATTTTCGCAAATCATTCTTTCATAGCCTTTCCCGCCAGCTCCACCATCTGCGCAAGGCGCTCATACTCTCGACGCGCCACTTCGCGCCCCAAATCTGTTATCACATATTTCTTTGTCCGCTCGAAATAGTCCTTTGGAGTCAGAAGCTCTATCCAGCCCTTGCTCTCCATTGACTCCAAAGCGCCGTGCAATGTGCCTGGCCCGAGCTTTACCCTGCCGTCAGTCATTTCAGTTATCTCCTGCGCAATGCTGTAGCCGTGGTTTGGGGAAAACGTGGAGATGAGGATCAGGAATGTCGTTTCAGTCAAAGCGCCGCCACTGGTATTGTCTCTGATAAATGTCCCTCCTTTTTAGGACGCCCGGGCTCGCCGGCCCGTTAATCCGGTTTTTCCGATTGCTTCAGCAATCCTTTGTTTTATAGCCCTCTGCTTCGGTAATCAAAGTATATCACTAAACGTAGTAGTGCGTCAATAGGTTTTTTTCGAGATTTGAAAAATATTTTTCGAGGTTCGATAGCGGTAAAAAAGATCTTAACTAATTAATTACACAAATTAGAGATTTCAAAGAGAGCTTTCGTGTCTTTCAATCAAATGATTTTACTCGCAAGAAACCGTCAGCGCCTCCGGCGCACATGTCAGCGCCAAAAATCCCTGATTTGCGGGAATCGCTACGCGAAAGCTTATAAAACAGCCATTTTCCACTTTTTGCATGCCCGATACACAAAACCAGAAAGCGCCTTTAAATTAGTTGACAAGCGAGCAAACAATTCAATTCTAACTTTTTTCCCGTACGCCATGGCGCTTTACTTTATCTGAATCGATGGCAATTATGCAACACCGCGCATGCCGTTTCAACCTTTTATCTGTTGACAAAAGGCGGACTGTTGTATTAAGATACTAGAATACAAAGCGCTTATCCCCAAAAAGGTTAGCGCAGGCTTTGGCATTTCCTGTCTTGCGCTAGAAGTTCGCGCCATGGCGCAACCAGCAAAATGCCCTGATTGGCGCCAAGCATTGCGCCAAGAGTTTAGGCTTTTTCTCGCCTTCCACATGGTGCTATACTGCGCCGCGCAAGCGTCAGCTGGCGCATATCCCAAAATTTTGTTATTGCTTGGCATTAAATTTGGGATGCGCTCTTTTTCATGAAAACAGCGCGCGCCCTGAAGGATGGAGGCGAAAATGTTCGACTCGCAGAGAAACGCTGGTGAGACAACCAAAGAGTACTTGTACAGAGCGCTTAAAGAAATGATTTTGCGGCTGGAGGTTCTTCCTGGAGCGTCTTTGACCGAGGGTGAAATAGTCAAGGAACTGGACATTTCACGAACTCCTGTCAGGGAAGTGCTCAAGCGCCTTGAAGCCGAGAGGCTCCTGGACATAATCCCGCAAAGCGGCACAAAGGTTTCGCTCATTGACAAGAACCTGGTTGACCAGGTTCTGTTCATGCGCTGCGCAGTTGAGAAGGAGGTAGTCATGTCCCTCCAGTCAACTCTTTCTCCCGACATCCTCATGGATCTAGACAACGTTGTTTCTACGCAGGAATTCTACATCTCAAAGGGCATGATCGACCAGTTCCAGCTCAGCGACAACGAGTTCCACGAAAAGCTCTTCGCTTGCGCAAAGAAAGAAATAATATGGGAAAACATCTCAAGCCTATCTTCAAACTACTACAGAATGAGGCTTTTGATGCTTACGAAGGGTCATCGCTCAGATCCCTCGCTAATAGTGAAAGAGCACCAGGACATCCTGAATTGCATCCGTTCCCGGCTGCCATATGAAACAGTGGCCAAAGTAATGACCTCTCATATCATTAAGCCGGCTGAGGTTTGGCAATCCCTCTGCGAGGATCCCGAGCTTCGGGGGCTAATCAGGATGTAGCAAGAGCATATCCCCAATTGATCTTGTGGCTTGCGCCATTTATGCTCTTATTGGTTTTGGGATAAGCACTTAATTACTTATGGTGGTGCATATGAATTTTTCAGCTACAACAGCGTTCGGCCTTGAAGCGGTGGTCAAGCGCGAGGTGACGCGCCTGGGTTTTTCAGGCGTCAGCGCCCTGGACGGAAGAGTCAACTTCTCTGGAGACTTCAGGACCATGGCCAAGGCAAATCTCTGGCTTAGAAGCGCGGACCGGGTTCTTCTGGTCATGGGCAGCTTCAAGGCTTTGACCTTTGACGAGCTGTTCGAGGGAGTCAAAGCTTTGCCTTGGGGAGAATTGGTGCCTGAAGACGGCAAGTTCACAGTAATCGGAAAGTCAGTGAAGTCTGTCTTGCACAGCGTCCCCGCTTGCCAGTCCATCGTCAAGAAAGCCATAGCCGACAGCCTGATGGCTTGGCACAAGGTTTCAGTTTTGCCTGAAACCGGGCCGGAATACAAGATACAGATATCTTTGCTAAAAGACCAGGCGGAGCTTACCATAGACACTTCCGGGAACGGGCTTCACAAGCGCGGTTACCGAATGAACGCCATGGAAGCTCCCTTGAAGGAAACCCTGGCTGCCGCTTTGATATCCCTAACCTATTGGAGGCCGGGAAGGATCCTGTTTGATCCGGTTTGCGGATCTGGCACGATACCTATAGAAGCCGCTCTTATGGCGTCTAACACAGCCCCCGGATTGTTCCGGAGCTTCACGTGCGAAGCTTGGCCCCAAACGGACAAGAAAGCGTTCGAAGAAGAGCGGGCGTTAGCCCGCTCCAAGAAGGTTGATGTTGAAGAAGTTTTGATCTTTGGCTCAGACAAGGATCCTGAAGCCATAGCTCTTGCGAGGGAAAATGCCGCAAAGGCCGGAGTGGCCAAAATGGTGCAGTTTGAGACAAAGCTTCTGGCTAGCGCCTCCTTGCCGGGGCCTCGCGGGATCGCAGTGCTGAACCCGCCTTACGCCATGAGGCTTGGAACCCCCAGCGAAACCGAGAGATTGATCAAGGACATGGCTTCGCTAATAAAGCAGGACGATTCCTGGTCCTTGAACGTCCTCACGGCTGACGAGTTCTTCGAGAAGGCTTACGGCAAGAAGGCGCAGTCAAAACGAAAGCTTTTTAACGGAAACATCAAGGCGGACTTTTACATGTATCCTGGCGTTTAGGCTTTGAGCTGCTCCGCCTTGTCAATCCTCTCCCAAGGCAGGTCGAGATCTGAGCGGCCAAAGTGGCCGTACGCTGCCACCTGCTTGTAGATCGGGCGCCTTAAGCCAAGGGTTTTTATGATGGAAGCGGGGCGAAGGTCAAAGATGCTGTTGATCTTCTCCGCTATCCTCTCATCGCTTTCAAGCCCGGTGCCAAAGGTGTTGACAAAGACCGAGACTGGCCTTGCGACTCCTATGGCGTAAGCGATCTCTATCTCGCACTTTTTGGCCAAGCCTGAAGCGACAACGTTCTTTGCGATGTAGCGGGCCATGTACGCGGCGGATCTGTCCACTTTCGTGGGATCCTTGCCCGAGAAGGCGCCTCCGCCGTGCCTGGCGTACCCGCCATAAGTGTCAACAATGATCTTTCTTCCCGTAAGTCCGCAGTCGCCTTGCGGGCCTCCTATCACAAAGCGCCCTGTCGGGTTTATGAACCGCTTCGTCTTGGAGTCAAGCAATCCCTCCGGAATTATGGGCTTTATGACGTGCTCCAGGATGTCAGCCTCTATCTGCGCGTGAGACGCCTCTGGCCCGTGCTGGGTGGACACTACGATAGCGTCTATCCTCTTCGGGATCCCGTCTTCGTACTCAACCGAAACCTGGGTTTTCCCGTCTGGCCTGAGGTAAGGGATCACGCTTGACTTTCTCGCTTGGGCCAGCTGGTAGGCCAGCTTATGCGCCAGATTGATGGGCATGGGCATCAGCTCTTTGGTCTCGTCGCAAGCGTAGCCGAACATCATCCCTTGGTCTCCCGCGCCTGTCTCCTCTTCAGAAACCGGCTCCCCGTTTCTGGCTTCCAGAGCTACGTCCACTCCCATGGCGATGTCAGGGGATTGCCCTTTTATGGATGTGACCACCGAGCAGGTGTCGCAATCGAACCCGTACTTCGCCCTGTCGTACCCTATTCCCCTTACCGTTTCCCTGACTACGCTCTCGATGTCAGCGTAGCAGCTTGTGGTGATCTCTCCGGCAACGAAGACTATTCCCGTTGTCGTAATCGCCTCGCAGGCAACCCTGGCCTGCGGATCCTTGGCGATAATCGCATCCAGCACAGCGTCCGATATCTGGTCGCACATCTTGTCTGGGTGCCCTTCAGTTACTGACTCCGAAGTGAAAACGTGTGAGCTCATCGCTTCCTCCTTATGGCACTAGCATAGGCATGTAAAAAAAGGATCAAAAAAGGGCCCCAAAAAGGGCCCTTCACGATCTATTTTTTTCATCTTCCGGCAAAGAAAAATAGCCGGGGGAGTTAGCACCGCGCGCTCATGCGCCGGTTGCCGGGCTTCACAGGGCCCTAATCCCTCAGCCTCTCTTGATGAATATTCAATTGTCAATTTTGCCGTTGCCGGAAGCGCCTTGCCTTTTGAGCTGTTTGGCCATCATGTCCGCCAGGCCAAACGTTTGGGACTTGGCCGCGCCCTTTGCGCGCTCCTCGTCCAGCATGTCAACGAATATGGCCTCTTCCCTCCCCATGGGGGCGAAAGAGGTCTTTCTCATTTCCTTGAGCATCATTTGAATGAAGTAGGACTCGAACTGCTCGCAAGCTTCAGTGATCTCGCTTTCGTCGCTAGATTCCGCCTTTTTCAAGGCCTGCTCAAACGACTTTCCTGAAGCTTCGCTTCTCAAGGCGCTAGCGTCAAGCGCTCCTGGGAATGGCGTGTTCATGCTTGGCGGAAGTACATTCATTATAAACCATTGCTCCCCATGTGTCAAGATGATTTATATTTTAAAGCCAAAAACAATGCCTGTTTGGGATGTTTTATCTTTTTCAGGGAATTGGCGCTATCTTTCGGGAAGAGGCGCTCGCCTCGCGAGAAAAGCCTATTTCTTTCACTCAATCAGTTTTTACCTCTTTAACGAGTTGGCCGTCTGCAGCATCTCATCCGACGTCGTTATCGCCTTGGAATTCAGATCATACGCTCTTTGGGCCACGATCAGGTTTACCATCTCTTCTGCCACCTGGACGTTGGACATTTCCAAGACCCCTTGGTGTATCCTGCTGGGATGGGCCAGCTCCAATTCAGACTCTATAAGCGGGGCCCCGGAAGAGGCGGTCACAGCCAAGAGGTTTGATCCTATGGCTTCCAGCCCCTGGGGGTTTGAGAACTGGACTAGCCTGAACCTTACATCGAGATCCTGGCGGACGCCTTCCGCGTCCATGTAGCTTAGCGTTCCGTCCTCAGCTACGGAGACGTCCTTGATGGCTATCTCAGGAGGAATCACAGCCGGGTTTCCTTCAGTGTCCAGAAGCGGATAGCCCTCGGCGGTGACTAGCATTGAGCCTTCTTCAGATGTGCTGACTTTGAAGGCGCCGTCCCTGGTGTACATGATCTGGCCGTTGCCCCTGTCTACTGCGAAAAACCCGTCTCCCTCAATGGCGAAGTCCTGGGTGTTGTCAGTTCTCTCAAAGTTTCCGGCGGCGTAAATGCGAGCGGTGGCTACAGGCCTCACGCCATGGCCGATCTGAAGGTTAACCGGGCGGCCTGTGCGGTTTGCTGGATCGAGATCAGCCCTGGCCATTGTCTCGTACAGGAGTGTCTTGAACTCCATTCTTTCCTTCTTGTATCCAAACGTGCTGACATTGGCCAGGTTGTTGGAGATCGTGTCAACATTCTGCTGCTGGCTTATCATGCCTGAAGCGGCAGTCCACAATGATCGCATCATATCAAGTCATCCTACTTTCTGGCTATGTCATTGACAGTCCTGGACATGATCGCGTCATGGGACACTATCATTCTCTGGTTGGCGTCATATGCCCTGCTTACGGTAATCATCTCTGTCATCTCCCGGATCGGGTTCACGTTTGAGGCCTCAAGAAAGCCCTGTGTTATCTTTCCCGTGAACTCTCCCTCCTCCGCGCCCTCAATAGCCGAAAACATGTTGTCGCCTTGCTTGCGGAGCTGCCTTGTGTCCTGGAAGCTGGTCATCCTTAGCGTGTCCACGTACACTTGGTTTGAGTAGATCCGGCCTTCATCGCTTATTGTTACAACCCCTTGAGGGATGCTGATCACGCCGCCCTCTCCAAGAACGCGGCTGCCCTCTTTGGTTATCAGGTTTCCTTCAGCGTCAAGAGTGAAGGATCCATCCCTGGTGTACATCCGGGTCGCCTGATCATCTTCCCCTGGAATCTCTACAGTAAAGAAGCCGTCGCCCACCACAGCCATGTCAAGAGAGCCTCCGGTTTTTCTCAGCGCCCCGCTTTCATGTACTGTGTATATGTCATCAATGAAAACGCCCTGTGATATCCCGCCCATGGAAATGATATGGCGAGGCTGATCCGAAGGATCGTCAATGCGCTTCAAGAGCTCTTCAGAAAAGCTGTGGACGGCGGCCTTGTCCCGCTTGAATCCCGTAGTGTTGACGTTGGCCAGGTTGTCAGCTATAATGTCCATCCGCTGCATCTGAGTCAACATTCCCAACGCGGATGTGTAAAGCCCTTTTACCATTTAGGCGCCCCCTTTTTCTATATCTTTAATCTGCCAATCTAAGGGGGAAATATACTATGCTGGGTTAATTATTGTTGGGGCAATATTTTAGTGAGCGTTTTTGCGAGCGAAAAGCGCTCTTCTTTTCGCTCGATGCTAAAAATGGAAGCATACTGGGCGTGCGAGCGAAAAGTGCAGTTCTTTTCGCTCGATGCTGGGGCATGCGAGCGAAAAGCGCTCTTCTTTTCGCTCGATGCTAAAAATGGAAGCATACTGGGCATGCGAGCGAAAAGCGCTCTTCTTTTCGCTCGATGCTACAAAGTGAAGCATACTGGGGCATGCGAGCGAAAAGCGCTCTTCTTTTCGCTCGATGCTAAAAAGTGAAGCATGCTGGGCATGCGAGCGAAAAGCGCTCTTCTTTTCGCTCGAAAGAGCGCAAAAAGCCGCCAAGACAAATGTCTTGGCGGCTTTGGTTTAAGCTCTTTTGGAACTGGGGCAAGTCCCTTTCAGGAATATCTGACATTGCTGATTCACGGAAGCCGTCTGCCGAAGCGAAAAGACAGCTGTTTTCTGGCCTCAGTCATCCTCAAAATATAAGATCCTTGGATAAAAGCGGACATCACAATAGACTTTCAAAGTCCTTTCAGGAAAACGCTCAACCAAGCCATGTTCAAGCACCCTGTTGTCGGGGGCGACCAGTAGAGAATTTTTTCAAAGCCCTTTCAGGCAATCGTCCAGCCAAGCCCCCTCTGCTTCATAGTTTTTCAAAACCCTTGAGTTGTCGCCAAACACCTCGGTGTTAATTTCAAATCCCTTTCGGGCGTAATGACTCCGAAAATCTTGGTGATACTTTCAAATCCCTTTCGGACGTCTGACTCGCAATTATGCTGGCGAGCGCTCAAATGCGGAATTCTCGCCACTCTGGATGCATCCGATAACGGCAAGCCGCTCGTCAGTGTATTGTGTCGCACCAAGCGCATGTCCCAAATTTCGCAAGTGGCGCAAGATAGCGTTTGCCCAATGTTCAAAGGCAAATTGGCAAAGTCCTGGAATGCTTTAACAGTGTTTGTCTCGAACACGGGCGAGCAAACTTGAGTGGCCTTTCCGAGCCCTAGTAATTTTGGGATATGCTTTTAAATAACCATAATGGACGATTCAGAATTTTTTCAAAGCCCTTTCAGGCAATAGTCCAGCCAAGCCCATTCTGCTTCATCAAGTTTTCAAAACCCTATGTGCCGTGCACTCATACTGGTGGTAAATTTCAATCCCTTTCGGGCGTCTGTCTCGCAATTATGCTGGCGAGCGCTCAAATGCGGAATTCTCGTCACTCTGGATGCTTCCGATAACGGCAAGCCACTCGTCAGCAGGCACCGAAAATTCCTGGCGAATGCTTTAACAGTGCTTGTCTCGGCCGGACTTTTCAAGCCCAGGAATCAATTGGGCGTATGCTCAAATTGATGAGTTGCGTCAGACGACTTTCTAGATGAGGAGCAGTCAAGAATTTTTCAAAGCCCTTTCAGGCAATCGTCCAGCCAAGCCCATGCTGCTTCATCAAGTTTTTCAAAACCCTTAGAGTTGGCCCCAAATACCTCTCTGTGAATTTCAAATTCCTTTCGGGCATCTAGCTCGCAACTATTATACCTCACAAAAAGATGTTGCGCAAGCAAAATCTCAAAATTGGCATCAAAACCCACGGGCCCGAAAACTGTCCCCTTATTTAAAAGGCCCTGGAACTTGGTTCCAAGGCCTTTGCATGCCAGGCTTTCAGCTTTCCTCGAAATACTTCGCCAGCTCTTCCGCTGTCGTAAAGCACAGCCCTGTCACAGTGTCAGCGCAGCCATAGTAAATGGCGATGCGCCCTGTGGGGGCGTCTATCACTGTCGCGCATGGGAAAGCCACATTTGGCACATCTCCCACGCACTCATAGATTTCAGACGGCTGCAGCAGGTAGTTGGACGGGCGCTTCAGGACTTTCCAAGGCTCATCCAAATCCAGGAGCGCCGCTCCGAAGGCGTAGACAAAGCCGTTGCAGCTGTTGAGAACGCCATGGTAGAAGAGCAGCCAGCCTTGGTCTGTCTCAATCGGGATTGGCCCGGCCCCTATCTTTGTTGACATCCAGCCCCCAGCGCGGGACATGACGTGCCTGTGTCTGCCCCAGTACACAAGGTCTGGGCTCTCAGAGCAGAAAATGTCTCCAAAGGCTGTGTGCCCTCCATCGGACGGCCTGGACAGCATCAGGTACTTGCCGTTTATCTTTCTTGGAAACAGCGCCGCGTTTCTGTTGAAAGGGAGAAAGGCGTTCTCAAGGAGCGTGAACGTCTTGAAGTCATCCGTCTTGCACAATCCTATTGTAGGCCCATGGTATCCGTTGCACCACTGCACGTAGTACGTGCCGTCGATGAAGCAGACGCGGGGATCGTATGCGTACTGGAACGGAATCTCCTTTTCCAGCCCGCCTCCCAAGTGGATCGGCTCATGGTCTATGTTCCAGTTGATTCCGTCATCCGAGAATCCAGCATGGATGTTCATTTCGCGGGACAGGTTGTCGCACCTGAACACTCCCGCGAACTTTCCTTGAAACGGCACAACAGCCGAGTTGAAGATGCTGTTGGAAGTTGGTATGGCATCCCGCTTTATGATCGGGTTAGCCTGGTACCGCCAAACATGCCTTTTGCAATCGGAGGGCTTGTCCTCCCATGGGATGTTCTTCAGTTCGTTGCCTAAGATCTTGAAACCCATATGCCACCTCTGCGTTATGGATTGATTAAAGCATATCCCAAAATTTAATTCAGGCTTGAAAAATTCCGGCGTTGAAGCATTCGCCAGGAATTTTTCGGTGCCTTAGATATTTTGGGGGCTGAACCCGAGTTGCGCGGATTGCCCAACCGATCTTATATTGCCACACTTGAGTGAATAAAACAAGGAGATTTTGAGGGCTTGAGATCTGAAAAAAAGCAAAGCTTTGCGAGATGCGGCTGTGCCAAAAAACAAATCAAAACCGCCAAACGAGCGGGCGTTGCCAGTCACTTGGCTAGCGTTACATCAAAAAAGCCCGCCAGGCATCAGCCTTCGGGCTTTTTGGCGTCCTTTCTGTACTGCCCTGGCGTGGATCCTACGCTGGCGCGGAAAAGCCTTGCGAAATGCTCTACGCTTTTGTACCCGCAAACGCGGGCTATCTCCACGAAAGGCTGTTCACCCGAAACCAGCAAAGCCTTGGCTTGCTCTATGGAAGCGTCCATTAGGTCAGCGTTTGGTGTCACGCCGAAGAGCTCTTTGTAGACAATAGAGAAGCGGCTGCGCGTAAGCCAGACGTACTTGGCCATCTTTTCAACGCTCCAGCTGCCCGGGTTCAGCCTGATGTCTCCTCGGAGAGCGGCGAAGCGCCGCTTGATCATGTAGTCCCTTCGATCCTTGGGGCTGTCTCCTATTTGCACTCTCGCCAAAAGGTCAAAAAGCTCGCGCACCCAGCCGGCTATCTTGAGATCAATGCTTTCGCCCTCGTTCATGGCCCATTCCTTCGATCCCCGGCTATCCGCCACAGCCCAGGTTATCTTCTCCACCACCCGTGTTATCTTGGAACCGTCGCGCACGTAAAACGGCTCATTCAGCGGCAGGCTGTAGGATGTGAGGAATGTCGGCGGCGGCATGAACGTCACGAAGCTGTTTAGAAGCATGCTGTGGTGCGGCGCGTATTCCTGCCTCACCCCTGGCGTGTAAACGATGCAGGCGTCTTTAGCCATGCTCAAAGTAACCCCGTCTACAACTATGTCTACAGGGCTTAGGAAATGCACGAAATTGACCGCGTTTTGACCTTTCTCGCGCATGAGCCTGTAATCCTCCGGCTCACTTTTGAGATGGCAAGACGCCAGCACGTTGATAGGCTTCTCCACTGCCCACTGCGCCTCCCCGCCCGGGATCCGCCGGGCATAGCGTTTGCGCTATTCTTGCTTTTTTGTTCTAAAAAAGCGCAAATATTAAAAACGCTTGAGAGGCAGCTCCCATTTTTTAAACAATGCCTCAAGCGCCCGATCAAAAGTGAAAAGAAAAAGTCAATGATTCACAAATGCATTGCCCCAAAAGCCGCTCCCGTTTATGAATTTTTCACAGTCTGAGCCCGCCCGCAGAACAAATCCAGTGCATAATGAAATAAAAATTCCTTGACGGCCCTTTGGTCTCAGAGCTACAATGCAGATGGACAGATGGTTGCGGCTTGGCTGCAAGAGAGCTTTATTCAAGAGAGCGTTATTTAAGAAAGCTTTATTCAAGCAAAAATCTTTAAAAAGAAAAATGGCGAAGAGAGGCTGGTCAAGCGTTCTGACAGCTTTCGCCCTATCCCTCTGAGATATGCCCTCTGATTGCCATCAGTCATATTGTACAGCATTATTAGAGAGAAATCAAGAGCTTTCATTCATACTGACGAGCGGCGATTTATGGTTTTTTATCGAGAGCGTTACGGCCTGGCTAGGTGATAAAAAACTTTCAGAATTGAGCGAGAAAGGGGCGGTTAAGACGAGCAAGAAACGCAAGGCAGCAGTTATGTGCTTGTTGGCGCTATGCTGCGCTCTGGTTATATTGCCGGCGCAGCTGGGCTCGGCTAGCGAGCCCGTGCCCACGCAAAGCGCATCCACCCAAGAAAGCCTGCGCCAGGTCTACCTTTCCCTGGACGGGCGGCCAGAAGATACATACGAGGCCTACTTGCAGTCGCATGTCGGGCCAATTTTTAACAGTGAAATAAATTTCTTGTCAGATTTCGCCCTACTTGATGACATGGATGGGGCGTCCAAGGACATAGTTGTGGAAGCGCCAGAAAACGCCTGGTACGCCGTCCGGTTCGCCTACACCCCAAGCGGGAACGGGCTTCTGCCTACAACGTTGTCGCTGGCTGTGGACGGAGAATTTCCATGCGAGGATCTAGAAACGATCTTGGCTGACAACATATGGCTATACGGAGGCTTCCAGCTGGATCGGTACGGCAACGAGTGCGCGGGCATGCCTTCGCGGGGGAACACGCCAAGCGAATCCTATGTCAAAGGCGCAAGCGGCCTTTACGGGGATCCGATGCTGATATACCTGGAAAAGGGGCAGCATGTTTTGACGTTCACGTGCCAGCAAGGCGAGGTCTTGATAGGCGGGGTTACGCTAAGCGGGCTGCCAGGCGTTCTGGAAACGGTGAATTCTCCCGCGCCTGGCCAAAACTTGATCGTAATCGAGGCGGAACGGATCAGCCGATCCAACACCCCGAACATCAGGAGCGCGGCTGAGTACAACTCAAGCGTTTCCCCTTACAGCGCCGGAGCGCGGCTTCAAAACATAATAGATGACGACTCCTTCAAAAACGGGTCGGCTTCAGTTGAATACGACATAGTTGCGCCAGCTGGCGGATACTACAACGTGAGCTTTTATTACAGACAGGGCGACAAGCCTGACTTCCCGGTCTTTCGGCGCTTTTACGTTGACGGAGCATTGGCGTCGGACGTTGGCGGCTTGCGCTTTGACTATTCCAGGAGTTTTGCAACAGTTGGCGCGGGCCAGATTTATCTAGGCGAAGGATCGCATAAGCTTAAGCTTGAAGTCGCTTTGGACAACGTTCGGTACGCGGTGATGGCGGCGCAGCAGGTGGCTGGAGAAATTGACGAGCTGGCGCTTGAGCTTAGCAAGATCACCGGAGGAAACACCGACTACTTTAGAGACTTCCGGCTAGGAGACTTCGGCATTGACGCAGAGCCTTTGCTTTTGGGCTGGGCTGACACGATAAGAGACTTGGGTTTTGCGCTTGGGGGTTTGACTCCGGGGGTTTCTAACCCTGGCGAGACGGCGCCGCTTGGCTTGGCTGAGAAAATGCTGCGGATTCTGGCAGAGAAGCCTGACGAGCTGCCAAAACGTCTTAACGAGTTCTGCTACGGCCCGTCATCAGTGCGTCAATATCTGGTCTCTTTTATTGGGAGCATACAGTTCTCGCAGCTGGGGCTGGACAAAATCGCAATATATCAGGACAGCGCTGAATTGCCTGAAAAGGCTGGGGTTGCGAAGCGGATTTCGCAAGGGGTGCAGCGGTTCGCCAACTCCTTCCGCCTTTCGGATTACACCGCCGGATCTGGCGGGGAAGCGTTGAAAGTCTGGGTCTGCCGGCCCAGGCAGTACCTTGAGATAATGCAAGCCATGGCTGACACCGGCTTTACCGAAAAGACAGGGATACTTGTTGATCTGTCCCTGGTGCCGGACCAGCAGAAGCTGATACTTGCAAACGCCTCAGGCAAGGCGCCTGACGCGGTAATCGCAATGGCATCAAACAACGTCTACGACCTTGCCGTTCGCGGCGCGCTGGCTGACATGCGGGGGTTTGGCACCTTCAAGGAGGCGGCCAAGCGGTTCGCTCCGGGGATGCTGATCCCTGGCGTTTGCGATGAGGGGATGTACGCGCTTCCTGAGACCTTCAACTTCTGGGTCATGTATTACAGGCAGGACATATTGGATCAGCTGGGGCTTTCAGTTCCAGACACAATGGACGAAGTGCGGGCCATGCTTCCGCAGCTAAGAAGGCGAGGCATGAACTTCAACAGCCAGGTATCCAACTTCACCAACAAGCCATACGCGGCTTTCGCGCCATTCGTGTACCAGAGCGGAGGGGACTTGTTTTCCTCTTCCGCAAATGGTGGGCTGGCGCACGGCTTGGATCTGCCTGGCACAATCGAAGGGCTTGAGGTTTTGACAGAGAACTACACCATATACAGCATGGACTTTGAAATCCAGAACTTTTACCAATACTTTAGGGATGGCCGGACTCCAATCGGGATATCTGACTACGGAACCTTCAACCTTTTGACAAACGCGGCGCCTGAGCTTGCCGGAAAGTGGAGCGTAGCGCCCTATCCTGGCGTTGCCGGCGAGGACGGAACTGTATCCAGGTACACTTCTGGCGCGGCTGAAAGCTGCGCGATATTTCAAAGCGGGCGGCAGGATGACGCCTGGGCTTTCATAGACTGGTGGCTTTCCACCGAAGTCCAGACTGAGTTCGCCTTCCGTCTGCAATCCACCCTTGGCAACGAGTACCAATGGAATCCAGCCAACCTGGAGGCCATGGCGGCCGCGCCTTGGAACAGGGCCATACGTGAAGTAATACTTTCCCAGCTGGAATGGACTTGGGAACCGCCCCGGGTTCCAGGAGGGTACATGATAGAGCGGGAAGTTTCAAACGCCATAAACACTGTGGCATTGGATGGCCGAAGCCTAAGGTCAGCCCTTGATGACGCGGGCAAGCAGGTGGCCCGGGAATTCCGCAGGAAGCTTGAGGAGTTCGGGTACGCCAAAGACGGCGAGCAAGTAAAGCCATTTGTTGTCCCTGACATTGACTTAATGAAAGAGTGGCTGCAATGAGTCGGGCCAAGGCGGTTTCCCAAAATTCGGTTTTATTAAGGCGGGCCAAGTCGTTTTCCCCAAATCCGGCGATATGGTTTCTGCTGCCCTACGCATTGCTGTTCGCCACGTTCATAGTGATCCCTGTAGTCGCGGCGGCGGCGCTTTCGTTTACCAACTTCAACGCGATCCAGGCGCCAAGCTTCGTGTTTCTGGACAACTACGTAAACATCATCACGCAGGATCCAATATTCATGCAAAACGTCCTGCCCAACACATTGACGTTCGCGCTCCTTGTGGGCCCCTTCGGCTATGCTTTGGCGTTCCTGCTGGCCTGGAGCCTGGCCCAGCTTCCTAAAGTCCCTAGATCGATTTTGACCTTGATCATATACTCCCCTTCCCTTACCTCAGGCATAGCCATGGCCGTAGTATGGCGGGTCATATTCTCAGGGGATCAGCTGGGCTACGCCAACAGCCTTTTGATTCGTCTTGGCCTTATCACAAACCCGATCATATTCTTGCAGGAAGCGGACTTCCTGCTTCCTATAATGATAGCGGTGGCTCTGTGGAGCAGCATGGGCGTAGGCTTCTTGGCCATGCTTGCCGGAATCCTCAACATTGATCCCACGGTTTACGAAGCGGCTACCATAGACGGCTTGAAGAGCCGTTTCCAAGAGATGTTCTACATCACGATCCCAATGATGAAGCCCCAGATGCTCTTTGGCGCCGTCATGGCTGTAGTCAACACCTTCCAGGTAGGCGCGATAGGCGTCCAGCTATCTGGCGCGAATCCCACGCCTCGCTACGCTGGGCAGCTGATAGTCAACCACATAGAAGACTATGGCTTCCTCCGGTATGAAATGGGGTACGCGTCCGCGCTTTCTGTTGTTTTGCTTTTGTTCGTCTATGCCGTGTCCAAGGGCGCGGCCAAACTTTTCCGTGAATAGGGGGGGCGGGCATATGAAAAAGATAGCCGCTTGGGTTCTTGCGGCAATCCTCGTCTGCTTCCTCCCGGCCCAGTGCCTGGCTGGCGGCGCGCCGTACAATACGGTAATACTTGAGCGCGGCGGCGCAAGAATCACGCAAAACGCCTTCCTGCCTACCGGCAAGATCGACAAGTTTGGCTCGGAGGAGCTGAAGCAGCCCCAGGATATAACCACGAAAGACGGATACATGTTCATCGCGGACACAGGCAATGGCCGAGTTCTAAAGTGCAAGCTGGACGGCGAGACAGTAGCCGTTTACGGCAAAGGCGAGCTGAAGCAGCCCAAGGGCGTCCATGTGAGCGACTCCGGGCTCCTGTACGTCGCTGATCAGCTCCAGAAGGCCGTTTATGTCTTTGATGAAGAAGGCAATATCGTAAAAAAGTATACGAAGCCTGACAGCGCCCTCTACGGGCCTGAAAACGACTTCGCTCCCAAAAAGGTCGCCTCCGACTCCTCCGGAAACGTCTATATCGTATCAGAGGGCGGAGTGAACGGGATCATACAGCTGTCAAAAGAAGGGGACTTCTTTGGATACGTTGGCGCCAACTCCACGTCCCTTACCCTTAGGGAGGTCTTGAGAAGGCTGACTTTTACGGAAACACAGAGGGCGCAACTTAAGCTTTCCGTTCCCTCATCCCCTTACAACGTCTGCACCGACCAGCGGGGCTTGGTTTACACTGTCACCCAGGGAGCGCAGGACGCGCTCAAGAAGTTCAACCTGGCCAGCGTAAACATGCTCTCTCCAACCAGCGGGATTGACCTGCTGACAGATGTGTGCGTCAGCTCCACCGAAGGCATTTTTGCGGTTTCGCAGTACGGATACATAACCGAGTATGACCGTGACGGACGGCTTCTCTTTGTGTTTGGCGGGCCTGATGACGGATCAAACCGAAGCGGGCTGTTTGTCTCCGCAATGGGCATAGCTCTTGACGATCAAGAGAACCTGTATGTCCTGGACTCCGAGCAGGGCTCTGTCACGGCATTCGCCAGAACCGAATTCGCCGCCGTCATGCGCCAAGCCTTGTTCCTGTACCATGAAGGCCTGTACCTCGAAAGCCAAGAGCTCTGGGAGTACGTCCTTCGAGGCGACGCCCTGTCAGTCATGGGCCACGCTGGACTGGGAGAAGTCTGGTACAAGCTGGGCGAATATGACAAGGCGCTTGAGGCGTTTCGGTTCGCGCTGTCTCACAACGGCTACTCTGAGTCATTTTGGGAGCTTCGAAACGAATGGCTGATGAACAACCTGGCCTACGTGATCTTGGGAATATTGGGGCTCGCGATCCTGGCCAAAATCTTAAAAACTACCAACCGCAAAACCGGCTTCTTAAAGCCAGTTCAGGCAAGAGCCGAAAAGGTCTCAAACCTGAAAATCCCCAAGGAGTTCCGATTCATGGCCAGGACATTCAGAAACCCCGCCGACGCCTTTTACGGGGTTCGGTTTGAAAACCGGGTCTCGGTTCCCTCAGCCACTCTGCTCTATATTCTGTTTTTCCTGATCTACATCGCTGGCAAGTACGGCGCCGGATTCCTCTTCAAGACAGTCCCGGAGGGCCACTATGAGCTAGGCACGGACTTTGTGCTTGTCTTTGGCGTTATCGCCGCTGTTGTCATATGCAACAACCTGGTTTGCTCCATAAACGACGGAGAAGGCAAGTTCAGGGACATCTACGCGGGCCTGGCCTGCTGCTTGACGCCATACGTCTTCATAAAGCCAATCCTAATTTTATTGACCCATGTCCTCACGGACAACGAGCGGTTCATAATATCTTTCGGCGGAGTGTTTATTGGCGCCGCCGTGCTAATACTGGTTGTGGCCATGGTCATGGAGATCCAGGCGTACACCCTGGCGCAAACCGCAAAAATCCTGCTTTTGACCCTGTTCACCGCCGCCATGCTGGCAGTGACGCTTGTTATTGCCTGGGCGCTAGTCAGCCAGGTCGCTGACTTTGTTTCAGCGCTTGCAAGGGAGGCGTATTTCCGTGCGGGTTAACTTTTTATGCGCCCTGGCCTTGGCGCTGTGCTTGATCGCCATTCCTGCCTATGCCTCAGAAATTCCCGAAGGCTTCAGCCTTTGCGCCGAGAATGAAAGCCTCAGGCTCTATGCCAACGCAGAAAACCTGGCGGTTGTTATCGAAGACAAAGCCACAGGCTCTTTATTGCATAGCGTTGCGACAGAAGAGGGCGCCGAAGGCGCCAACAGCACTTGGAAAGGCTTCATGCGCTCAGCCTTCGCGGTTGAATACTTTAACAACCGCTCTCCAATGCCCGAGCGGGTGGACGCCTACAACGGGTTCCCAACAATAAGCTTCTCAAATGCCCCTAACGGGTTTGACGCCATTATTTCTTACGAAAAGACTGGCATAACTCTAACTCTTCAAGTGCGGCTGGCAAGCGATGGCGTCACCGCCCAGATCCCGGCTGACAGCATTCGCGAAGGCGAGGGAATACGAATCAGCGCCGTCTACCTCTATCCCTTCATGGGAGCGTCAAAGCCAGGAGACACAGACGGGTACATGCTGATACCTGAAGGCGCGGGCGCGATTATCAGTCTGCAAGACAATAGAGGCAAGTACAAGGCGCCATACCGCAAGCGGATTTATGGCGCAAACATAGGGATCGACAAGGAGTCGACTTCCCCGGGAGCTGGAGGCCGGTCTCTTCTGGCGGAGCCAGTTGAGGCCAGCGTTCCTGTATATGGAATAGCAAGGGAAAGCGAAGGGCTTGCCTTTCTCGCGATTGCAGAAGCCGGGCAGTACAACGCCGAGATCTTGTCCTACCCTAACGGAGTTGTCACTCCTTACAACTGGACCGCTTTCCGCTTCATATTCCGAGAGCAGTACACAATGCACACCACCCGCTCCCAAGGCATCCTGACTAGCGAAAGCGATCCGTATCTCAGGGACATAGGGGTAAGGTTTGCTGTTCTAACCGGCCAATCCGCCAACTACAGCGGGATGGCTCAGGCTTACAAGTCCTATCTTAAAGGGAAAGGCCAGCTGCCTCAAAAGAGCGCCGAGTATAGGACGATAGTCGACTTCCTGGGCGCTGAAACGAAAAAAGGGGCAATCTTTGACACTGTCGTAAAAATGACTTCGGCCTCCCAGATGGGCGACATCCTTCAGGAGCTTTTGGACAACAACGTTGGCGCCATGCATTCCTCCTGGAAAGGCTGGCAGTCCGGCGGGCTAAGCGGATCTTACGGAAGCGGAAGCGCAAAGGTTGAATCCTCCCTTGGAGGAAACGCCGGAGCTAAAAATCTTTTAAGCCGCTTTAGCCCAAATGACGTCATCGTCTCCCTCCAGCAGGACTTTCTGCTGGCCAACACCAAGCGCCTCTACAACACGAGCTCTGACATAGCCAAGACCGTCAGCCAGACGCTGGCCCTGAAATCAACAAACGCCCAGCCTTTTGATTCCCTCTATTATTTCACCCCAAGCAAGATCAAGAAGCAGGTTTCCAAATTTGCTTCCGCCTGGCCCGCCGCCCCCATTTCGATCCCTTCGCTGGCGGATACCCTGTTCAGCTTTTACTCAAACGGTTCCGTTCATTCCAGGGGCGAAACTGCCGAAGCCTTGGCAAGCGCCATAAGCGTGATAAAAGATTCATCGCCCCAAGTCTTTTTGGGGCAACCCTTTGACTACATGTGGCCTCTTGCCGACTGCTACCTGGATATGCCCATGTACACGTCCAACTACAGCTATATCGCGGCTGAGGTGCCCTTCCTGCCCATGGTCCTGAAAGGCAGCCTTCCCTACTACGCCCCCTACGCCAACTTCGAGCCAAACCGGGAAGAGTTTTGCCTTCGCATGATAGAGTACGGAGCGCTTCCGTCATTCCTGCTTACAGCGGAAAGCCCGGAGGGATTGCGGGACACCAACTCAGACTATGTATGCTCGTCACAGCTCGAAGTGTTCCTGCCCGCCATTGTGGAGTACAGCGGCATATTCCGGGAACTGTCAGAAGCTGTCGGCTCGTCCGAGATGTCATCCCATGAGATCTTGGCTTCAGGCGTGTCCCGAACGAGCTACGCAAGCGGCGTCTCGGTTCTTGTTAACCGATCAGGGCAAAGCTATGGGGATTTGGATGCAATGAGCTATAAGATCACGCGCTAATATAAACTTTGATTCTTCTTAGTGCATATCCCAAAATTCCATAGAAGGCGCAGCGAAAGTCATCGCGATGCTTCTACGCGTGACTTTCGCCAGCCATAAAATTAATTTTTGGATATGCTCGATATTTAAATTTCGAGACCCAGAGGTGAGCAAGTTGAAAAAATGGCAAGGAGTTGCGTGGCGGCGCAACATGAAAGGCTGGCTGTTCACGCTTCCGTGGACGCTGGGGTTTTGCGCGTTCTTCGCCTACCCCTTGGCCCAAAGCGCCCTCTACGGCTTCTCCAACATCAGGCTTACAGCGGCTGGCCGAAAGATCTCTCCAGTGGGCTGGGACAACTACGCGTACATCTTCCAGCGCGACATCTACTTCATGGAGCGGCTAAGGGACTTCTTTGTCAACACGCTCTTCTCCCTGCCCGTGCTTCTGGTCTTCTCACTTATGATTGCCATGATGATAAACCAGAAGATAAAATGCAAGGGCCTGTTTCGCGCCTTGTTCTTCCTTCCTGTTGTGGTGGTTTCAGGCCCTGTCCTGAACATGATAATATCCGAGGGCGCAGCTTCGATTCCCATTATAGAGCAGTACGGGATCTACGGGCTTATCGAAAATTTCGTCCCAAGCATGATAGCAGCGCCTTTGACCTACCTTTTCAGCCAGCTGGTGATGATACTTTGGTACTCAGGCGTCCCAATCCTTATATTTCTCGCAGGCCTCCAGAAGATTGACCGATCTCTTTACGAGGCCGCCCTCATTGACGGTGCCAGCGCCTGGGTAGCCTTTTGGAAGATTACCCTTCCCGCCATGCGCGGCATGATAGTCATAAATGCCGTCTATTGCATAGTCTTCCTGGCTTCAAGCGAGATCAACGAGGTTATCGCCTTGATCCGCTCCGCAATGCTTGATCCAAACATCGGCTACGGCATCGCCTCAGCCATGGCCTGGGTTTACTCCCTTTCGGTGGCGCTGGCCATTGGGCTGGCCTGGTTTCTTCTGGGCCGCGCCCCCAAGGAGCGCGCCACCCACGCCGTAATCCTGCTCCAAAGGAGGGGTTTGGATGCCATCCGCCGTTAAGACTTATTTCAACCACAAGCTCTTGGGCAAATTTTTAAAGCTTTTGCTTTACGTCATGCTGATCGCCCTGGGCTTTGTCTACCTGTATCCGCTGTTGCACATAATTGTGACAAGCGTCAAGTCCCTTCCTGACTTGCTGGATCCCTCAGTGAACTGGATCCCTACCCAGCTGTCCCTGGACAACTACAAGCAGGCCTTTGAGGTGATGCACGTGGCGGCGACCTGGCTTGACACAGTTCTTGTGTCCCTGCTTCCCGCCATTGCCCAAACAGCCGCCTGCGCCCTGGCCGGATACGGCTTCGCCCGCTACGCCTTCCCGGGAAGAAAGATTCTTCTGGCGCTTGTTCTCCTCACTTTCATCATTCCAGCCTACGTGCTTATGGCTCCAACTTACGCCATGTACAGCGACTACAAGATCCTTGGGACGCTCCAAGCCGCCATTTTTCCGGCATTGGCTGGCCAAGGCGTGAAAAGCGCCATCTTTATCCTGATTTTCATGCAGTTCTTCTCGCAGACCCCCATATCCCTTGATGAAGCCGCAAGGGTGGACGGCGCAGGCGAAGCCCGCATCTTCTTTCGCATAGGATTGCCCATGGCCGTTCCAGCAATGGTTGTGACGTTCCTGTTCTCGTTTGTCTGGTACTGGAACGAAACCTATTTCACGGCCATGTACCTGGGAAGCCACGGATCCTCAGGCGGGATAAGCACAATGCTGCTGGAGCTTGAGCACTTTGAGCAAAGCTACAAAGGCTACCTTCAATCACTCTCCGGCTGGGGCGCCGGCTTTGCTGGCGACTCTGTAGCCAACGAGGCGATAAAAATGGCCGCCACAGTTATAGCCATGCTTCCATTGCTTGGCTTGTACCTGGTGCTCCAGCGGCAGTTCGTTGAGAGCATAGATCGAGTTGGGATAACCGGGGAATAAGAGCATATCCCAAAATTCAAAAAAAGGCGCAGTGAAAGTCATCGCGATGCTTTAACGCGTGACTTTCACAAGCCATAAATTTAATTTTGGGATATGCACTAAGGCTTGTCTTGAAAGCGCTAAAAACCGGCAAGCATTCCAAAGCGCAGGCGACCCAGATTCGCCCGGTCGACTTTGCGGGCCGGCTTTGGGATTAGCATAGGGGCAGCCTAAAAAGGCAATCAATTTGGGTATGCCCCAGATCACAAGAATCGCTAGAATCACAAGAATCATAAGAACAGGAGGAAACAAATATGAAAAAGAAGATTTTCGCAGTCCTGCTAATAATGGCGCTTTTAGCGTCAGTTCTCTCGGCTTGCGGAAGCGGCCAACAGCCAGCGGCAAACACCCAGGCGCCTGCGGCAACTGCGGCGCCAGCCGCAGACCAGCCGGCAGCGCCGGTGGCCGAACCGGCTGCTGAGCCCGAAGGCGGGCTAGCTCCTCTGACAACAGAGAAAATATCCCTTCGCTACGCTTACTGGGGCCAGCACGAAAAGGGCGAGCCAGAAGTGACCGCAGCGCAAAAGGCGGCATTTGAGCAGAAGTACCCGAACATATCGATTGAGTTTTTGCAGATAGAGCAAGCCCAATGGGACGAGGCCTTGACTAATTTCGCGGCCACCGGGATGCTTCCTGACGTGTTTGGAGTGTTCAGCGTGTCAAACGCTGTGATGAACGAATGGGCTTTGCCGCTGGACGAATATTTTGACGCGGATCCTGACACGGCTGAGCTGGCGCCAGCATTCGCAACGAACGCGAAGGTAGGCGGAAAGCGCTACAGCGTTCCTTGGGTCATGTTCCCGCACCTGGTCTTTGTCAATGAGACTTTATTTGAAAAGTACAACGTCGCTCTTCCTGGCTACAACTGGACGGTTGACGAGTTCTTCACCCTGGCCACAACCCTTGGCCATGGCGAGGACTTCAACTTCGGCATGTCAAACCCCCTGTTCGAAGACTTCTTCCCGGCATGGTACAACGGCGGCCAAGGCAAATGGGGCTGGGACGGCGAGAACTACAACTTTGACCAAGTATGGGCTGACTCTTTGAACAAGAAGTGGGAGCTCATAGAAGCCAACATCTGCGAATGGGAATCAGCTGAAGACAAAGAGAGGTTCCTGGGCAGCGCGGACGCTTGGCCGCCTGGATTCGGAAGAAGCGCAATCCATTTTGACTGGCCTTGGACAATAGCGATGTTTGAAGACACAGTGCCAGCGCAATCCGGCTGCTCATTCCTGTACTATCCGCTTCCAGTGGGCCCGACAGGGGATCAGCTAGTCATAGTCGACAACGCTGTGGTAGGCGCGGCAACAAAGTACCCACGGGAAGCTTGGCAGCTTTTGAAGGAAACCACCTGGGGCAAGGACGCAAACCTGATCCGCCAGCAGGCCTACAGGGACGCTGGAGCGGACGTATCCAGAATGCCCGTTACAACAAACGCGGAAGTTTGGCAGGATCTTATCGACAACGCCCGCAACGACAACTTCAAGCAGCTCTTCCAGGCCCTGCAAAGCCAGTCTGACGGGTTTGTCCCCTCCAACTGGCCGGTATCGCCAGGCTGGGGCGACATCGAAGCTTGGATCAACGAGCAGGATATTTACGGCAAGATCGAACGCCACGAGATCAATCCTTCAGACGTCGCTGCTGAGCTTAACGCAAAGGCGAAGGAGCTAAAAGACGCATGGATAGCCAACATGCCGCAATAAAGGCAAATGTCTTGAGCTTGGGCGCGCGGCTGCTCCTGCTCGCCCTGCTCTGCCTAGCGCTTTGCGCCTGCTCTGGAGCGCCAGATAAACCAGAGCTTACGCCCGCGCCTTCGCCTGATCTTGCGCAAGAACCTCTTTTTGAGGAGGATGCCGTTATGGCCCTTGAGATCAAGAACATGCAAACCCAGCCTGGCATCTACTTTGAGCCGGACACTATCACAGCCTATGCCCCCTCTCGCGGAGGCGCCTGGTACCCCCGCCTGTACGGCCTTGCTGACGGCACCCTGCTTTGCGGCTTTGACTCTAACGAGGGCGGCGGACAGGGAGTGTGCCAGGTTGTTCGAAGCTCGGACGGCATCAACTGGTCCGCTCCCGTGAAGATAAGCGACTGGCCAGAGCTTGGGTGCGCAAACACCAACTTCATCCAGCTTAAAGACGGAACAATCCTGGCCGCGTACCGCGCGAATTCCGATGAGTACACTTCTATCCGGGTTTCGGCCAGCGTTGACAACGGCTACACCTGGAAACACCACTCCATAATAGCGGAAGAGATAGGATCGCGGGGGGTTTACGAGCCCCATTTCGGCTGGATTGGAGACACTGTTGCGGTCTTCTACGCCAATGACTCCCTGAACGTCGTAAACGAATCCATGGAGCAAAACATAGAATACAAGCTTTTTGACGGTGAAGGCTGGAGTGAGAAGAGCATAGCCTCAGACGGAACAAAGACGCATTCCAGGGACGGGATGCCAGTCTGGGATCAAACGATTGACGGGCGCTATTGCATGGCTGTCGAGGCGACAAACGAAAGCGGGTACCCCTTCGTAATCCAGATGAAGTTTTCGCCTGACGGACTGGACTGGTCTGAGCCATTGAGAAACATCTATGTGCCATACCAGAAAGGCAAAAAGGCGGGAGCTCCTTACCTGCTGGCTTTGCCTGACGGAAGGCTGGCCGTTTCCCTCCAGACAGACGATGACGCAGCTAAAACCGGAGACGGGGCCTCTTACATGAAGGTCATGTTCTCGCTGGATTCCGATGGGCTTTGGTGGAGCCAGCCTACAGTTCCATTCCTGATGCCGGAGAACGCATGCGCCAACTGGAACGCCCTTTATCTGCATGACGGCTACTTGTACATGGCCACCAGCGCCAACTATCCCAAGCCGGGGATTTTCCTGCGGCGAGCGTCCCTTGCTCCCAAGACCGCGCCTGGCCAAAACGTGGTGACAAACGGCCAATTTGTTTTCAAGAACACGCAGAACTGGGAGTTTGCCATGGACGGCAAAGTGTACCACGGAGAGTTTCCCGCAAAGCAGTTCGAAAGCAAGGCCGGGAACCACGCGCTAACTATAATAAACAACAAAGGCGTTGACATCGGGCTGGTCCAGGACATACCTGGAGTGGAAAAGGGGTCGTACATTCTCTCGGCAAAGCTTAGCTCGGAAGATGGGGCGAAATGCTCGCTTCGGGTTAAGCAAGGCGAGGAAACCCTTGAATTCGAAATCAGTCCATCCAAAGACCAAAAGGAATATCAAACCCAAGTCTCCCTTCAAAGCGGGCCGGCCGAGATATCCCTGGTGATGCTAGGCGGGACTGGAAGGCTTTTGACTGTGGATGACATTGCGCTCGCAAAGGAGCAATAGCATGCCCAAGAAGAAGAGAAAAAAGGCTCGAAGCGCCGTTACCATAAACCCGGCAGGGTTTGAGCTGGGGCAGCTAAAAATTTATGCGTACATTGTGCCGTTGGCATTGTTCATGCTTCTGCCAATTGTATACATATTCAATAACGCGTTCAAGCCCTTGAGCGAGCTTTTCGCGTTTCCCCCGCGCTTCTTCGTGTCGCGCCCAACCCTTGACAATTTCGCGAGCCTTGCTAAGACAACCAGGCAGATGGTCACTGGCCTGAGCCGCTACATCTTCAACAGCGCCCTTGTGACTTTAGCTGTTGTCGTTTTCACCATCATCATTTCGTCCATGGCCGGGTACGCCTTCTCCAAGCTGAAGTTCAAAGGGAAGAACGCGCTGTTTGAAGTGAATACCCTGGCTCTGATGTTTGTGCCTGTGGCTGTCATGATACCAAGATATCTCGTGATAGACCGCCTTGGCATTTCTGACACTTATTTCGCTCACATTCTGCCGCTCCTAGCGATGCCGGTGGGGATGTTCCTGCTCAAGCAATTCATAGACCAAGTGCCCGACGAGCTGATAGAAGCCGCAAAAGTAGACGGCGCAGGGCCGTTCCGGATATACGCGAAAGTCGTGATCCCGCTTGTGCTTCCAGCCTTGGCGACAGTAGCCATTCTGGCCTTCCAGGGAGTTTGGGGGAACATTGAGACATCTTCGCTTTTTACAACCAAGGACAGCATGAGAACCCTCACCTTTTTCATGAACACCCTGGTCTCAGCCAACGCTTCAGTGGCAGGGCAAGGCATGGCGGCCGCAGGGATGCTGGTGATGTTCGTTCCTAACATAATCCTGTTTATCATTCTTCAAAGCAAAGTCATGAATACTATGGCATACTCAGGCATGAAATAGAGAAGGTTCATGCATGGCTGGCTATTTTGACGGAGAAACCCCAGGCGCGGGGCAGCGCCTGGGCGCGATCTGTGCGGGTTTTGCTTGCACGCCTGGAACGCTGGCCGGAAACGCGTATTATGCGTATCCCAGAACTGTGGGATGCGCTCTTCACTAGGCAGGCAAGCAAAACCCAAGTTTTTGGCGCCGGGCATATCCCGAACCAGCTTGAAAAGTTCTCGCGGCTAATTTTTATGCGCTTGCGAAAATAGAAAATCTTTTTTGTTTTCGTTTGTTGATGCGCCCAGAAATCAAGCAAATTCCCCGGATATGCCCACATGTCTATAAAATAGGAGTGGTTTCATTGGCTTTGCCAAGAGCGGAGCATCCGAGGCCGCAGTTTGAGAGGGCCTCCTGGCTCAACCTTAACGGCGAATGGGATTTCGCCTTTGACTTTTCGCAAAGCGGACTGGAGAGGGAATACTTTCTTAACGGAGACTTCCCAGAAAAGATCACAGTTCCGTTTTGCCCGGAGAGCGAGCTTTCGGGTATCGGCTTCAAGGATTTCATTCCTGCAGCCTGGTATCGGCGAGAGTTCGCGCTAACCCCAGAACAGGCTTCTGGCGTAACGCTCCTGCGCTTTGGCGCAGTGGACTACGAATGCCGCGCTTACGTGAATGGCGTTGAGGCTGGCCGCCACATTGGAGGGTATGGATCTTTCGCCTTTGACATAAGCGCCTTGGTTCATGAGGGCGCAAACACTGTTGTAGCATACGCCAAGGACGACACCAGAAGCGGTCGCCAGCCTACTGGCAAGCAGGCCAACCAATTCCAATCGAACGGCTGCATGTACACTAGGACAACCGGGATCTGGCAGACTGTTTGGCTGGAGTTCGCTCCAAAGGCTTACATCAAGAAGATCAACATTATTCCTGACGCCGAGAACGGCGCCATCACAGTTACCGCTTGGCTCCCGGATGGAACAAAAGGAATGCTCACAGCAAAGGCATCTTTCGAGGGGCAGCCTGAGGGCGAAGCGCAGGTGGCTGTAAACGGCAGCCTGGCGATCTTCACTTTGAAAGTGAATGAGAAGCGTTTGTGGGCGCCAGGCCAGCCAGCATTGTATGATCTGGAGCTGTCTCTTTCAGCAGATACTGGAACCGATAACGTCAAGAGCTACTTCGGGCTCAGAACCGTAAATATAAAAGACAATGCCATATGCCTAAACGGCAAGCCCGTTTTCCAGAGGCTTGTGCTAGATCAAGGCTTTTACCCTGACGGCATCTACACAGCGCCAGACGACGACGCTTTTATTCGAGACATTAAGCTTTCCATGTCACTGGGCTTTAACGGCGCCAGGCTTCATGAAAAGGCTTTTGAAGAGCGTTTCCTGTACCACGCAGATCGCTTGGGATACCTGGTCTGGGGCGAATACGCCAACTGGGGATATGACCACAGCTCTAGCATTGCTGTAGGAGATTACTTGCCGGAATGGCTTTCCTTGGTTTCAAGAGACTTCAACCATCCCTCTGTTGTTGGATGGTGCCCATTCAACGAGACCTGGGACGTAAACGGGAAGAAGCAGGACGACGAGCTTTTGCGCGTCATCTATTTGGCCACAAAGGCAGCGGATCCAACCCGTCCTGTCATAGACACCAGCGGCAACTTCCACGTGGAGACTGACATTTACGACGTCCATGACTACGAGCAGAACGTTGAAATCTTCAAGGAGCGCTACGGCTCTCTCAAGAAAGGCGAAGCGTTTGACACTCACTCTGACAGGCAGACTTATGGCGGGCAACCCTTCTTTGTAAGCGAGTACGGCGGCGCTTGCTGGAACCCAGCAGATCAAGGCTGGGGATATGGCGACGCTCCAAAGACCGAAGACGAGATGGCATCCCGCTATGAAGGCATGACTGGAGCGCTCTTGGGCGCGGAGGGGGTCTGCGCTTTCTGCTACACCCAGCTCTACGATGTTGAGCAGGAGCAGAATGGCCTGTTTACTTACGCTCGCGGCGAGAAGTTTTCGCCTGAAGTGTATGATCGGATCAGGGCGACAAACAAGCAGGAAGCCGCTATTGAGAAGGCGGGGCAATAGGCGGTTGCGGGGTTTGAGAAAGGCAAAGGGCGGCTATCGAGGGATAGCTGCCCTTTGCGTTGGAGTGACGGAGAGGTGATGGCAACGCAAAGCTTAGCGAAAAGGCACGGTCTGCAAATCGGTTTGAGCTTAAAGCAGCACTTGATTTAAATCTCTGTATGCTTAACTAACTATATAATGATGTGACTGATCTACGGAGCACCAGGGCATTGCGAATCAAGCAAGCCTTAGCTACTTAAAGTAGTCTTCATCGGCTTCTCCGCACCGCTTTCTACAGGATTTTGTATACGGGCAATCTTTGGATGGTCAGCGATGAACTTCGATTTTATTTCTTGGGGCAGCAAAGCAACTGCAAACCAAGAAAGCTCAAACCGATCAGAGGCATGTCCATGGCGTCCGCACCGCTTTTTACAGGATTTTATATACGAGCAACTTTAGGATGGTCAGCGATGCACTTCGATATTGTTCCTTGGACATCAGAAACCAAGCATGCGCAAACCACCGAACACCGAACGGCATTTCTTCAGATTTTCCTCACCGCTTATAACAGGAATAGATGTACAGGCAACCTTAGGACGCTCAGCGATGGACTTCGATTTTGTTCATTGAAGCATCAAGTCAACTGCAAGCCCAGCTAACCCAAACCCCTTAAAGGTGTATCCAGGTTGTCCGCACCGCTTAGCATATAATTGGGATATCTAGGCAACTTCAGGATTCGCGAGAGAATTCGATTTTGTTCCTTGAGGATATCAGCAACCCGAGTTAGCTCAAACCCTTAAGTGCATGGTTCAAACCATTCGCACCGCTTTCTACAGAATTTCACGTACGGGCAACTTAGGATGAGCAGCGATAAACTTCTATTTTGTTACTCGGGGCATCAAGCCAACTGCAAGTCCAGCTAGCTCAAGCCACTTAAGTGCGTGGTTCAGGCCAGCCGCACCGCTTTTTACAGGATTTCGTATGCGGGCAACCTTAGGATGGTCAGCGATGTACTTCGATTTTGTCCCTTGGGGCAACTGCAAACCTTGTTAGCTCAAAGCGCTTAGAGGCGTGTTCGGGTCATCCTCACCGCTTTTTACAGGAAAAAGCATAAAGGCAACCTTAGGATGCTCAGCGATGGACTTCGATTTTGTTCCTTGAGGCATCAAGGCAACAGCAAGTCCAGCTAGCTCAAAACACTTAAGTGCGTGGTTCAGGCCATCCGCACCGCTTTCTACAGGATTTCGTATACAGGCAACTTTAGAATAGCAACGATGAACTCCGATTTGTTTCTTGGGGCAACAAGGCAAATGCAAACCTTGTTAGCTCATTGCTCAGTTCGTCGCACCGCTTAGCATATAATTGGCATATCTAGTCAACTTCAGGATACTTCGCATGGAGAATCGCTTTTATCCCTTGTGGCAACAACAAGTCAAGCAAGCTCAAATACGAGGCAACTGCAAGCCCAGTTAGCCCCCCTTGGAGGTGTATTCAGTTCATCCGCACCGCTTAGCACATAATTGGTATATCTAGGCAACTCCAAAATACTTCGCGAGGGAGTTCGATTTTGTTCCTTGAAGCAACAAGGCAACCGCAAGCCATCTTAGCTCAAGGCTCAAGCCACTGAGAGACGTGTCCATGGCGTCCGAACCGCTTTTTACAGGATTTCATATACGAGCAACCTGAGGATGGTCAGCGATGAACTTCGATTTTGTTAGTTGTGGCATCAAGGCAACTGCAAGCCCAGCTAGCTCCAACCGCTTAGAGACGCATTCAGATCGTCCGCACCGCTTTCTACAGGATTGCCCAGCTAACCCAAACCCCTTAAAGGCGTGTCCAGGTTGTCCGCACAGCTTAGCATATAATTGGGATATCTAGGCAACTTCAGGATTCGCGAGAGAATTCGATTTTGTCCCTTGAGGATATCAGCAACCCGAGTTAGCTCAAACCCTTAAGTGCGTGGTTCAGGCCATTCGCACCGCTTTCTACAGAATTTCATATACAGGCAACTTTAGGATGGTCAGCGATGAACTTCGATTTTGTTCCTAAAGACAACAAGTCAACTGCAAGCCCTATTAGCTCAAACCGCTTAGCGCTGTTCAGGTCGTCCGCACCGCTTTCTACTGGATTTCATATACAGACAACTTAGGATGAGCAACGATGGACTTCGATTTTGTTCCTCGGAGCATCAAGTCAACTGCAAGCCCAGTCAGCTCGACCCGCTTAAAGGCATGTTCAAGTCATCCGCACCGCTTTCAGCAGGAATAGGCATACAAGCAGCTTTTTGGTGCTCAGCGATGCATTTCGATTTCCCCCGGGGCAACAGCAAGTCAAGTAAGCTCAAACCGCTTAAGTGCTATTGCTTAGCTCGTCCTCACCGCTTACCACAGGAACGAGCATCTTGGCATCCTTAGCATCCTCAGCTCATGACTTCGCTTTTGTTCCTTGGGGCAACGAGGCACTGCAAACCAAGAAAACCCACAAATCTTATGGGCGTGTTCTTCAGCTCATCCGCGTTGCTTATCACAGAAATGGTGTATCCCGCCAACTTTAAGAGGTTAAGCAACGGGCTTTACTTTTGTCTCTTAGCTTCGTCGATACCATTTCCGGAAATTTCACAATTCTAAGTATGCCGCAAAAAGCGCATAGGCCATTCTCGTTCGCCCGTACAGCTTTCTGCAACGCTACAGCTTTCGTCGTTCTTGAAGCCCTTTATTTTCCTTAGAAAGTGAATCCAAAATTTCTCGCTTCCTGTCGTCCGAAGGCTAGCAATTTAGCGATAGCTATCGCAAAAACTGCTAATATACAATTCATTCCTTTAAAGAAACCATTGCTCAGAGTTTCCACAAAGCCTGTAAATCCGCCATCTTTTTAATTTTCGTCTTTTTTCTCCAATATTCGCGCAAGCTCTTCGCAAGTGCTATAATAGAGAACGTCTTGCTTGAGCCAGGAAGGAGTGCGAGCATGTCTTTAGTGGAGACAAGCAACCAGCGCCTTTCATGGAGGCTCGAACATGAGGAGATGAAGCGTAAGGAGCATTCAGAAAATGCTTCAAGACGCATCAGGGAGGAAAATTCTATGGCAATGAATAAACAAAAACTTGGCAACTTTATAGAGCGCGTTGAGCGCCGCAACACCGAAGGCTTATTGGGCGAGGAGAGCGTTCGTGGCGTCTCCAACGCCAAGGAAATCCAGCCTACAAAGGCTGACATATCGAACCGCTCTTTTGCTCGCTTTCAAATCGTTGAGAATCGCGAGTTCGTATTTAACCCGCGAATAGGAGAAAAGCTTGGCCTCGGATACAACGACAGTTTAGGGCCGTTTATCGTAACAGAGGATTACGTGGTGTTTCGCGTAGCCGATGAAGCTTCGCTATTGCCGGACTACCTGAACATATACTTTCGCAGACCAGAGTTTGACCGCTACGCCCGATGGGATTCCTGGGGAAGCGCTACAGAGTTCTTCAACTGGGAAGAAATGTGCGATGTGCCTATCGCGGTGCCCCCTCTGCCTGTTCAGCAGAAGTACGCAGATGTCTACAACGCCATGCTCGCCAACCAGCGGGTATATGAGCGCGGGCTGGAAGATTTGAAGCTGACTTGCGATGCCTATGTTGAGCGATTGCGTCGCGAGCTGCCGCATGAGGCTATTGGTGAGTACATAACTCTCTCCGAGGCGAGAAACAGCGAGTTGAAGTACGACATCAGCTCCGTCAAGGGCGTGTCAACTGAAAAGCGCTTCATTGAGACTATAGCTGACATGCGAGGGGTATCGCTAAAACCATACTTGCTCGTGAAGCCAGACTCGTTCGGCTATGTGGCAGATACATCCCGCAGAGGGGATAAAATCTCCTTGGCCCACAACAGCTCCGAGGACACCTATATCTGCTCGTCATCGTATTTGGTTTTTGATATACGGGATACCGAGAAGCTGATGCCCAGCTA
>JAISWZ010000238.1 GCA_031270945.1 Clostridiales bacterium
TAAGCCTGGACATCATATTCCTGGACATAATGATGAGAAACGTGGACGGGATGACGGCGGCCGCCAAGATCCGGGAGGCTGACAAGAACGTCATAATAATATTCATAACCAACATGTCCCAGTATGCCATCAAAGGGTATTCGGTTGGCGCCTTGAACTTTCTCCTGAAGCCCGTCAGCTACTTCGCCTTCGCTGAAGAGCTGAGAAGGGCTCTTGAAAAGCTTGAGAACAAAAGGCCCATGTACCTGGCCGCCCACGTCGCTGGAGGGATCGTGCGCCTTGAAGCGTCGGAGATCCTTTATGTAGAGGTGATGAAGCACAAAATATTCATCCACGCCAAGACTGTGGTGGCTGAAGACTACCTTCCCATGAAGGAAATGGAGCAAAAGCTCTCAGGCCATCTTTTTGCCAGATGCAACAACTGCTACCTGGCAAACCTGGAGCACGTGAAAGGGATCGTAGACGGCTTTTGCCTTGTTGGAGAAGAGAAGCTGGCTATCAGCCGATCCAGGAAAAAGCCCTTCATGGAAGCGCTTGCCGGCTACCTGGGTGAGAAGCAATGATTGGCGAGGATCTTACCACTATACCTCGCATGTATACCGCGCTGGCCGAATGGTCGGCTTGCATGGTCTATGTCCTTCTTTTGGGCAAGCGCTTCAAGGGCGTCAATCTGGCTGTTTATTCCGCCGCCGGCCTCGCCGCCCAGATCATTTTCCAGCTCATAGCGCAGGAGCTTCACGAGATCAGCGTCTACTACTGGGTGCCAGGCATGGTAGGCGCTGCCGCGCTTATGTACCTGTTCCTTAGGGTGGCTACAAAGTCAGACTCCCACTCCGTGGGCGCATGGACAGCCCAAGCCTTCATATTCGCGGAGTTTTTGGCGTCGATCGCATGGCAGTCTTACTACTACATAGCTTCAACTCTTAGCATATTCAACAATTCCATATCTCAGATCTTGACCCTCGCCGTCATCTTCGCGCTTGGAGTGTCCGGGCTCTTGGCCTTGGAATCCAGGTACATGAAGCATAGGCCGCTCTCTGAGCCAGACCAGAAAACCGCCCTTGTGACCGCTGGCATTGTCATCGTCTTCTTTGCCCTCAGCAATCTCAGCTTCGTCAGCAGCGACACCCCTTTCAGCGGCCGCTCGCTTCAAGAGATCTTCTATATAAGAACCCTCGTTGACTTTAGCGCCATAGTCCTGCTCATGGCTCTTCGAGAGCAAAAGCTCTGGCATCATACCCAGGCAAGCCTTGACGCAATGGAGACCATACTAAAGAGGCAGTACGAGCAGTACGTCATATCAAAGGAAAGCATCGACATCATAAACCGCAAGTACCATGACATGAAGCACCTGATCACGATTATAAGAGCTGAGAAGGATGCGGGAAAGAAAGACCAGTACCTAAACGACATGTATGACCAGATAAAAATGTACGAAACCCAGAACAAGACCGGAAACGCCATCCTGGACACCCTGCTTACATCAAAGTCAATGGTCTGCGCCGCCAACGGGATCCAGTTCACCTGTGTGGCGGACGGAAAGCTCCTGGACTTCATGGATGTGGCAGACATCTGCTCGATATTTGGAAACGCACTCGACAACGCGATAGAAAGCGCCCAGGCGATAGCTGATCTGGACAAACGGCTTGTCAAAGTGGCCGTCTACCAGCAAAACGAGCTTCTTCTCATTAGGTTTGAGAACTACTTCGAGAAAAGCTTGAACTATGTTGACGGAAACCTGGAAACCACAAAGCGGGACAAGAACTTTCACGGTTACGGCATCAAGAGCATAAAAAGCGTCGCCGACAGGCACAACGGGACTGTTAACGTAACCGCTGAAAACAACTGGTTCAGCCTTTGCATACTGATTCCGCTGCCGTCGCAGAGGAATTAGGGGCAGAAATTTGGAGAAAGGCTCGGGGTTGAAACGCTTGCCTAAAACGCTTAAATTTAGCATTGCCTCAAAGTCTTGCCAAAAAGAAAAGCAAAGGCCTCGCCCGAACCGGGCGAGGCCTTTGCCGCGAAATTTTTATCTAGCCGGAACATACCCCGCCTGCTCCACGCATTTCTGCCCTTCGGCCGAGAGGATCCATTCCAGGAACTTGTGCCCGACGCTATCCGGCCCGTCAGATTCCCTGGCCGCTCCGTAATAGCTGACGCTGAAAGGGCTTAAGGGATAGGATCCGCTTGCCAAGGCCTCTTGGCTAGGCGCTATGCCGTCTATCTTCAAGATCTTGACGTTTTCGTCTTTATAGAGCTTGTTGAATTGATAGATATACGCGTAGCCGATGCTTCCAACCCCGTTGTCGTACTCTGCGCAAACGCCTCTAAACTGCCCCATGCCCCAGGATATAGATGTCTGTATCTGAGGGATCATCGGCTCGCCTTTCATGATTTGCTCAGCCATCACGGGTTGGGAAGATGAGGTTGCGTCACGCTGGTAGGCTTTTATGGGGATGTTTTTCCCTCCTAATTCGGCCCAATTAGTCACCTTCCCTGTGTATATGTCCTTGATCTGCTTGAGGGTTAGGCTTTCAACCGGATTGTCCTTGTTGACCATGAAGATGAAAGCGTCAACGCACACTTTTTCGATTTTGAGATTGGAAAGATCCGTTTTTGACGGATAGGCGTCCAGAACCAGATCTACGGCATGCTCATTATCAGCGGAAGCGAAGCCTTCTTCATACTTATCGGAGAGGCTGGAGGGATGCTGCGCTAATGCCTTTCGTATCAGGCTCCCATACATCTCACCGGTGTCGCTATGCGGGACGAAACTTTCGAGATCGTAGTTTGAAAGCTCGAGGTGCTGGCGGGCAAATTCAATGGCCAACGGGATAGTGGAGGTTGAACTGTAAAGCAACGGGTAGCTTCCGTACCTGAACCCGTAATAAGCCGCCTGGCCGTCCGTCCCCTCTCCCTTCAAGTATGTTTCCCCCAGCTGAAACGGGCTGTCCTTGACGATATGCCGCCAGTTTTCCGAAAGTCCATAGTCGATTGAGTTTAAGCCTGAGTATTGCGATGTCTTGTCAGCTTCCCCAAGAAGAATCAAATCGTTGCCTACGAAGGCGTAGCTCGCAATAACGTGCTCGTCCTTGTCTAGCATGTCAATGCAATTCATGCCTAAACGGGTTGAGTGAGCGTACTTGGTGATTTCGTCAATCTTTGCGAAGCTTATTTCGCCGCGAACATCGTCGACTTTCATAAAGCTTTGCGTCTCGGTGATCCAGAAGACAGCTTTAGCCAGCTCAGATACTTGCGGGCTTTTTGCCGCTTCTAGCGAGAGCGCTTCATACGCGTCATTTCCAGTTACTATGTATATTGTCAGTGTTCCGCTATCGGAGGTGAGGATATATAGGCATTCGCTATACTCAAAGCTCGGCGTGAGCTCTGGAAGGCGTTCCTTTGAGCCAGAAACAATGCCCAAGCTCAAGAGCCGGCCATTCACTTCAATGGCAGATTCAATGCCAGCATCGGTTTCTTGCCAGTACTGAACTACCTCCCCCACCTGGCGCTTTTCAAAGCCGGATCCATCAAAACCCGAAGCCTCTTTGAGCTTTCTTCCCGTGTAATCCTCGCCTTTGGAGAACTCGAGGACTGCTTTTTGGGGGAATCCGGTATCGGGAACGGGTTGCGGGTTTGCGGGCTCTGCAACCACAGGCTTTGCGGTAGCGGGAGCGGCAGTGCTAGCGGGCTTTGCGGTGGCCGGAGCGACAGTGCTAGCGGGCTTTGCGGTAGCCGGAGCGACAGTGCTAGCGGGCTTTGCAGTAGCGGGAGCGACAGTGCTAGCGGGCTTTTCAGTATCAGAAGCACCATCGGGCTCTGTGGCATCAGGATCTTCCGTATCGGTTGAAGTCGGATCTGAAGTTGGCTCTGAAGCTGGCTCTGCAGTAGAAGGAACGATAACTGCAAATCGGGTTCTGGGATTATCTGTGCGTGACGGTGCTGGGGTTTGCTCGGTCGCAGAGGGATCATTAACCGCCGCGTTTCCGCTGCATCCTGCAAGCGCGAGTAGCATAATAATAAAAACTAAAGCTTTCATGTCTTGACCTCCAGTCAATGGGTGGTTATCCGTTGGAATCTAAAAGCATATCCCAAACTTAATTTCAGGCTTGAAAAAGTCACGCAAAGGGCGAATGGGTTGCGCAAGGCCATATAGGCGCAAAGGCCCATGAATGGCAGCGGTTCATGAGCCTTGAGAATTGGCAGGCTTTTTGCGATTTTGCCGCGTCTCTTGCTTAACGCACGTTGCTACTTTCTTATCGAACTGGCGAATACCCTGCCTGTTTCACGCTTTCCTGCCCTTCACTCGAAAGGATCCATTCCAGGAACTTGTGCCCTGCGCTATCCGGCCCGTCAGACTCCCGGACTGCTCCGTAATAGCTGATGGCAAGGGGGTAGCGTTCGCTTGCCAAAGCTTCTTGGGTGGCCCCTACGCCGCCTATCTTCAAGATCTTGATGTCTTTGCCTTCGTAGAGCTTGCCAAAATAACGCAAGTATGTATAGCCGATGCTTCCGGCCCAATTGCCGTACTCTGCCACAGGGTATAGCACCTTTCCCATGCTCCTGAACATGGATGTCAGTTCCGGAGGCAGCATGGGCGTGCCTTTCATTACCAGTTGCTCCATCCCGGTTTGGGTTTCAGTGCCTTCGTCCCGCTGGTAGGGTATTATTGGGATGTCATTTCCTCCGACTTCAGACCAGTTTGTCACTTTCCCTGAATATATGTCCCTGACCTGGTCGAGGGTTAGGCTTTCTACAGGATTGTCCTTGTTGACGATGAAGATGAAAGCGTCAACGCCCACTTTTTCGATTTTGAGATTTTCACCGCTGCTTTTTGCCAAGTTCAGGTCCGCTTCTGACGGATATGTAGACAAAACTAGATCAACAGCGTGTTCATCCTCAGAGGAAACATAGCCTTCTGCAAACCTGTCCGAGAGGTAGGAGGGGTATTGATCTAATGTTTTTCGTATCAGGTTTCTATGCTCATCATAGGCGTTGCCAGCTGAGGTGAAGCTTTGGAGATCGTTTTTTGAAAGCCCAAGGTGCTGGCGGGCGAATTCAATGGCCATAGGGATAGCAGCACTCAAGCTGTCAAGCGATGGGTAGCTTCCGAATCTGAATCCATAAATAGGTGCGCCGTCTTCACGATACCCCTTCTCATAGGTTTCCCCTAGCTGAAACTGGCTGTTCCTGACGATTTGCCTCCAGTTTGTCGGGACTTGACTGTCAATTGGTTCTAATTCTGGCCAAAACCCTGTTTTGTCAGGCCTTCCAGAAAGAATCAACTCGTTTTCAAGCAAGGCGTAACTTGCCTTAATGTTGCCATCCTTGTCGCATATATCAAAGGAATGCCCGCCTATCAAGGTCGCGGAGTATTTGTAGCCAGGAATTAAATCAAGCTTTGCGTAGCATACCTCGCCGCGATCAACGTCGACCTTTATCAAGTGGCTTCCCCCAAGAATCAAGAAGATGCCGTCACCGAGCTCAGCTATGCGCGGGTTATATTGCGCTTCCAGCGAGAGCACCTCGTACGCGTCTGTCCCATCGACAAAGTATATGGGCATTGTGCCGTCAGTGCGAGTGATCCGATAGAGGTGAGGCCTATATTCATAGTTGCATGACATGAACTCAGGCAGGTTTTTCCTTGAGGGGGAAACAATGCCCAAGCTCAAGAGCCGCCCATTCACTTCAATGGCAGATTCAATGCCAGCATCGGTTTCTTGCCAGTACTGAACCATTTCGCCTATCTGGAGACTATTGAAGCCAGATCCATCAAATCCCGAAGCCTCTTTGAGCTTTCTTCCCGTGTAATTATCGCCTCTGGAGAACTCAAGAGTTATTTTCTCGGGGAATGTGCCTGTGGAAGTTGGGATGGGAATAAAAGCGGGATCTGGAAGATCTGGGTAATTGGGATCAACAACAGGCTTTGCAGTAGCGGGAGCGACAGTGCTAGCGGGCTTTGCGGTGGCGGGAGCGACAGTGCTAGCAGGCTTTGCAGTAGAGGGAGCGACAGTGCTAGCGGGCTTTGCGGTAGCGGGAGCGACAGTGCCAGCGGGCTTTGCGGTAGCGGGAGCGACAGTGCTAGCGGGCTTTGCAGTAGCGGGAGCGACAGTGGGATCTGTAGCGCCAGGCCTTTCAGTAACGGCAGCGTCATCGGGCTCTGTGGCAACCGGATCTTCAGTATCTTCAGTATCATCTGAAGTCGGCTCTGAAGTTGGCTCTGTTGTAGAAGGAACGATAACTGCAAATCTGGTTCTAGGGTTTTCT
>JAISWZ010000256.1 GCA_031270945.1 Clostridiales bacterium
TATACTGCGGGCTATCCTTTTCTTGTGTCCAAGCTTTGCTCTATCATTCACGGCCAGGTTAGAGAGGCTGGGAAGTTTGCTGACTTGAATGCCGCGTGGACTCATGAAGGGCTTATTGCCGCCCTCAAGATTTTGGGTTCTGATCCAAATGCTCCTCTGAATCACCCGCTTGCAAGGCGATTCTTTAGCGAAGAGAAGCTCAAGGCTCTGCTTAAGTAAAAGCTTGCTTTCTTGTGGCATAAATCGCCGATTATGCTGACCATCACTCAAATCAGAAGGTCGGGATGCTTGCGATAATAAAATTCTAATAATGCTGCTCGTCAGCATCACAAGCGCATGCTTGCAAAAGATGAAGATTGGAGGCTTTCATGAAAAGCTTCAACACCAAAGGCCCATGCCGCCCTGGAGACCATTACATGGTCAATTCCCCGATTTCCAACTTTAAGACCCTGATAGATAAAAACCCCTTCATCTCCATATGCCGCCCGCATCTGTACAGCAAAAGCACAACCTTAAACGCGTTGCGACGCATTGTGGAGCCTGAGTACATCTTCCTTGCCATAAGCTTCAAGAACTATGACGCATCTTACAACACTGACGAGAAAGCGTTTTGTGATTTTATCAGAACCCAGCTTCACAAGGCGTTCAAGCTGAAAAGGACAAGCCTGTCCAAAGCTTCGCAAGACGTTTTCTTTTCAGTTTACGATGATTCGAAGCCCCGCCCCCCGCTATCGAAGCTTATAGACGCCATGCTCAGAATGCGCTCAGAAAGCCGCCAACGCGTAGTTCTGGCTCTAGATGACATGGACGCCGCAAAGGATTCCGAAACATTCCCCCATTTTCTGGGCATGCTGAGCTACGGCCTCCCTTCTCGGACAGCCACTTTATGGGGCGCGTTAAAATGCCTTATCCTTGTCAGCGTTGCTGACCTAAAGAGCTTCACATTCAACACGGATCCGAGAAACCAGCCAAAAATCTGCAGCGCCGCTGTTCCTTTTGAGCATGACATGTCTCTGCCGCCTGGCGAGATCCTTGAGATGATTGAAGAGTACAAGGACGACCATCGCTTGAAGTTTGACACGCCGTACATGAGCTCTCTGCTGACCATGTATACCTCGGGCTATCCTTTTCTTGTTTCCAAGCTATGCGCTCTCATTCACGACCAGGTTGGAGAGGCTGGGAAGTTTGCTGACCTAGATGCTTCTTGGACTCATGAGGGGCTTATTGCCGCCCTTAAGATTTTGGATTCGGATCCAAACGCGCCTCTATATCACCCGCTCGCAAGGCAATTCTTTAGTGGCGAGAAGCTCAAGGCGCTGCTGGAGCAGACTCCCTGAGGATATGCCAAAATGATCGGAATTGATTGGCGCATGCTCAGTTCTTTTCACTCACTGGTTTAACCTAGAACAAGCCAAAGGCGTTCGCCTTTGGCTTGCGCCCGCAGATCCCTTGATTTGGATTTCGAAATATTTCAAACATTATCAATATTTCGACATTTAAAGCTACATGTCTTTGATGTAGCTAAATGAAACCATTGATAATTCCATAGGGATATTGTTACCCATTAGCGACACAGAATCACAGTATGTCGAGGTTTACTCTTTTGTCATGGAACCTCCTATTACTCTCTATGCAGCCGACCGAATTTATATTGATTACGACTGGTTTGTACACACAATTCTGCCATTGTACTCGTAAGCGCCGTTTTCAAAAATCAACCTAAAACAAGCCAAAGGCGCTCGCCTTTGGCTTGTTTGCCTTGCCTGTTTTTCTACCCATGTCCGCCAGCTCTACAGCACCTGCGCCAGCTCCGCAAGCACCAGAGCGTAGTTCCCCAGCGACTTTTTTCTCAGCTTTACGCCTTTCTTGCCTCTCAGCTTCCCCTTTGCGGGAAGGCGAAGCGCGAAAACCGCAAAGCCCAGCTCCTTGTATATGAAAGTCTCATCAAGGTCCGCCGTATGCACAGTTGGGTACTCGGGAGAAACCTTTGAGACAGCTTCTTTTATCTTTGACTGCAAAAGCTTGAGCGAAGAATAAGGGCCTCCGCCCGCGCAAGCGAAATCGTTTTCAACCGAGAAGAAGGCTTCGTCCTTCCAGCCCTCATTTGTCAGGCCGCAGACTATTGCGCAGCGGACTTTTCTTCCGCTCTTCTTGATATATTTCTCTGCAACTTCATGAGCGCCCGCGCAGCTTACCGCCTCATTCCCAGTAAACGCCACAACCGCGCTCTCTCCAAGCAGGCCTTTTTCCATAAGGCATAAAACCGCCGCGTTGGTGGCGCTGTTGTTGTACGTGCCAGCAAACCGCTTCTCTTTTTCCTCGTGGACGTGCTTCTGGTAGAAGGAGTCCACGTTTGTGGATATCAATACCACATCCGCTCCCGGTGCCAGATCCTTGTGCTCATATACATAAGAAAGGCTGTTCCCAGCAAACTTCACCCTGCGGTATGGCGTCTTGGCCAGCTTGGCTTCTATGGCGTCAAGCCTCTTGGTCTTTACAAACTTTTCTCCGTTGTCCTTGCAGTCTACTGTCAGCTCTTCAAGCAGCTTTGCCATGTCAGGATCCAGGTTTTGCTTGCTTTTCTCTTTCCTTCTGACTGGAGCTTGGTATATTGAGAAAAGCGTCCTTCCGGCTTGGTATTCGCCAGCCTTGCGCCAGTTCCTGATCTCTGCCGCCGCAGTGGTTGAGAGCTCTTCGATGGCGCTCTTGTCGGCTATCACGAAAAGAGGCTTGACAGGCTTTCTCGCTCCAAGAGCAAGGCTGAATATCTCAGCGTCATCAGCGCCAAAGGCCGCAAAAAGCCCTACCTCATTTTTCTCAAGCATCCCTGCCAGGAATTCCTTGCCGCTTGCCAGGAAGTGCAAAGTCGGATAGGTTTTCCCTCCGCATGTCAGCTCGACGTAGTAGGCTTTCTTGCTCAAGCCAGGGGCGCTAAACGGTATTACGCTAGAAACGGACGCCGTCTCTCCCCTGAGGTTCCAAGACGCCTTCTCGGCAAGCCTAACCAGCGCTTCCTCGTTTTCCGTCTTGTCCTTTAGCTCCTCAAATATGCTGTCGTCACTTTCATCATATCCAGACACGGCGCATACAATCTCGCCAGATCCTTGCATGGGCGCTATCCCGCTCGCCAAAAACTCAGCAACGTCAAGCTTCCCGCTCCAAATCACGCCGCCTCCGCCTAGAAGTAGCTCCTTGGCTCTTTGAACAGCCAGGTAATCGCCGCCAGAAGAATCAAGCGACGCCACTATGTCAGAAAACCCCATTGCAAAGCCCTCCCTCAAAGGCGCCAGGCTGCGCCTGGCAAAAGCCGCTTTTCTTCGACGCACGGCATAAGTGCGATCCTAAATGCGTTTCTAAATGCGATTCTAAATGCTATCCTAAAATCCGGTGCCCTTTTGGGTTTTCGCGAGGCGCAAGCCCCTCTATCCCAGCCAGCAAATTTCAAGGATATGCCCAATATATAACTGCAGCCTCAAATTGTCAAGGGGTAAGCCCATTTTCAAGGCTTGGCGCAAGAATTATTTAGGTTCAGGAAATTTATTGCTCTGGCGCGCTCGGTGTTCGCATGATCTTTAGGCGCATATCCAAAAATTAATTTTTTGGCGTGGGAAATCCACGCAAGTTTGCTCGTTGAAGCCCGAGACAAACGCTGTGAAGCCGCCTTAACGGAATTGGCTTTTTCACAAAGTAACCTTAAGTACCCAAATCGCTTCTCTTTCTGTTCCAATATTGACTTAACCATTGGAAAATGTTATAATAAAGCCAAAAATCCGCTGGCGCTCGCCTTTGGCGCTGCCAGCGACGTCCCTGGCACTCCAGGGGCCACGGGGGGCACTATGGACTGGAACAAGGCCAAAACCCTTATGATCATCTTTCTGCTGATTTTGAACGCCTTCCTGGGAGTGCTGGTATACATGGACAGGAACAAGTACAAAATGGATCAGCGGCAGGAGAAGGCTATAACAGATCTGCTGGAAAGAAACAGCATAAAGCTTGACGGGGTAATCCCCACCTCATTTCGGCCCATGAAGCCATTGGCTATGGACGGGTACGACTATGAGATAGGCGCTTTGCTTGACCTGTTCTTCCAAGGCGCCCAGCCAGCAGAAATCTACCAGTCAAGCGATGATGAGAAGATCTCCTATGAATGGGGCAACAGGATGCTCACCATTCAAAACGGGTACATCTCATTTTACAACCCTGAGGGGGACTCTCCAATGATCCTGGGGGAAGCGGTTGCCAGAGAGCGCTGCGCCGCGTTTCTGCAGGGAATGCCCTATGAGTTTCCCAACTTCAAGCTTGACAATATCATAAAGCTGTCAGACCCAGACGGAATGATATTGCAGTATTACCAAGAGTACAAGGGAAGCCTGGTAATCAAGAACTTCATAGAGATCACAGTCTCTTCGGCTGGGATAGTTCAAGTGGACTGCACCTACTCAAAGCCCCTTGGCTTCACCGGCACGGCGACTGACATCTGCGCCCCTGACGAAGCTCTGCTTAACGTCATGCAAATGATCAAAAGCTACCTTGGAAGCGGAGAAATCTCAATAAGCAGGATGGATCTAGTCTATGGGCAGGAAAAAGGCCGAGCCATGGAAACAGCGAACCTCATTCCGGTGTACCGGGTATATGGGGACATGTGGGATGATCCCTTCCTGCTTAACGCTTACACGAACACCATATATTAAAAAAAGGCCTTCAAGGCTTTTTTGCCCTCTGCGGGAAATTTGGGATATGCCCTTTCAAAGCATACTTGACAGCTTGCAGAGCGTATGTCTTCTTGGACAAGCAATGCAGGGCGGAAAGAGCGTGCCCAAACACGCTCAAATTAAGAGCTAAAATAGGAAGGCGAGCGCCTTGGCTTCTATCATCTTCACCTCCCAGGAGGATTCCTGGGACTTGGCTCAAAACGAGATAATGAAAACGCTGCCGGACTCCCAATTCCGCAAGTGGCTCACCAGGGGGGTAGGCATCGCAAGCTCCCCTCTCTCATTTGATGATGCCGCTCTGCTAATCAAAGAGAGAAACGTCATATTCACAAGGCACATCTTCCCGCTTGAATACGAGTGCTCCTCAAGCGCCTGGAGCAACGCCATTGGCAGCATAGCGGCACGGCTTGAGGAAGCTAGAGCGAAAACGCAAGTGCAAACGTACAGCATACAGCTAAGGATACTGGATCCAAGCCTTTACTCTTACAGCAAGCATGATCTCACTCAGTGGATGTCAGAGGATCTTCAAAAGAGGGTCTTCGCGCCAGAGCTTGAGAACCCTGACTTCGTTATTTCTGCCGTCCTTTCGGACTTCAACCTGTACATGGGCCTGTCTTCGCCAGCTCAAAACCTCAGCTCTTGGGCTGGAGGCATGAGGCGTTACGAAAGGAGGCCTGACCAGATCAGCAGGGCTGAGTTCAAGCTGCTGGAGGCGCTTGAAACATTTGGCCTTGATCTTTCCAGCCTTCCAGGAAACAAGGCGCTAGATCTAGGCGCTGCCCCTGGCGGCTGGACAAAGGTTCTGTCTAGCAAGGGTTTTTCTGTCACAGCGGTGGATCCCGCCGCTCTTTCGCCTGCCGTGCTGGAACTGGGAAACATAGTTCACGCGCCTATGGCGGCGCAAAGGTTTCTGGCCACAACAAAGGGAGAGTTTGATCTCCTGGCCAACGACATGCGCATGGACGCCAGCGATTCAGCAAAGATCACAGCGTCTTTCTCGGAGAGGCTTTCTGTCGGCGGAGCGATGATAATGACTTTGAAGCTGCCCCAAAGAAAGCCCAAGGATGCCATGGACAAGGCGCTTGCCATCTTGAGGCGAAGCTTTTCCGGCATCCGCGCCAAGCAGCTCTTCCACAACCGATCTGAGGTGACGGTTTTCGGGGTCAAAAGCGCATCCCAAAAATAAAAATTGCCTTGAATTGGGGTATGCGCTAAAGGCGGCCTGATTGACTTTACCCCAGAATTGGGTTAAAATATTATACTGACGAACGCTCAAACGTAGACTTTTCTTCTCGTTGTCAGCCAAAGCATATCCCAAAATTGATTTATGGCCTTTTTTGCTCTCAGAAGCCAGGCAGGCCGCTAACGATAACGATAAGAAAATTCTAAACCGTTCGCCCTATCGGAAACACCTGGGGCAAATCCTTGTAAAAGAAGATTCTGGCGCATTCAACCTATGCGCCAGCGCATAATATATAAGCAATCCTTAGTGCATATCCAAAAATTAATTTTTTATGGCGCGGGAAAAGCCACGCGTTGAAGCATCGCATGCCTTTTCCCCGCGCCTCTTTTGGAATTTTGGAATATGCACTTAGAAACGGAGATGGTCACATGGGTCTAATCAAGGCTTTAGTTGGATCTGTCGGAGGCGTCTTGGCAGATCAATGGAAGGAGTACTTCTACTGCGACTCCTTGAATGAGAGCATCCTGGCCACCAAAGGCCAGAAGCGCGTGTCCCGCAGAAGCTCTAACACAAAAGGGGAAGAGAACATCATCTCCAACGGCTCAGTCATTGTCGTCAACACAGGCCAGTGCATGATCATAGTAGATCAGGGCAAGGTCGTTGACCTTTGCGCCGAGCCAGGCGAATACACCTACGACCAGTCCTCGGAGCCCAGCATATTCTCGGGCAGCCTGGGCGAAAGCATAAAGCAGACCTTCAAGAACATAGGCATCCGGTTCACCTATGGCGGAGGCACAGGGAAAGATCAGAGAGTCTACTACTTCAACACCAAGGAGATAGTTGGGAACAAGTATGGGACAGCGAACCCGGTTCCCTTCAGGGTGGTGGACGCGAACATCGGCCTTGACGTGGACATTTCGATCCGCTGCAACGGCGAGTACTCTTACAAGATCGTGGATCCGCTTCTTTTCTACACAAATGTCTGCGGAAACGTGACTGAGGCCTATGACAGAAGCCGCATTGACAGCATGCTGAAAACCGAGCTTCTCACAGCGCTCCAGCCAGCCTTCGCAAAGATCTCCGAAATGGGGATCCGCTACAGCGCCCTTCCTGGGCACACAATGGAGATGTCCACTGCGCTAAACGACGTCCTTTCAGCCAAGTGGAAACAGACCAGAGGATTGGCCATAGCGTCCTTTGGAGTGAACTCCATCACCGCTTCAAAAGAAGACGAGGACATGATCAAGCAGCTCCAAAAGAGCGCTGTCATGAGGGATCCTACCATGGCTGCGGCGCAGCTGACAGGCGCTCAGGCGGACGCCATGAGATCTGCCGCATCCAATTCAGCCGGAGCGATGGCTGGCTTCATGGGCCTGAACATGGCCCAGGCAGCTGGCGGGCTGAACGCGCAGAGCCTTTATGAAATGGGAAGCAGAAACGTTGCCGCAAAGAGCGCGGCTACCCCGGCGTCGGCAGCCGCTGGCTGGACTTGCGCCTCATGCGGGCACAAGGGCAACACTGGAAAGTTCTGCGCCGAATGCGGCAAGCCAAAGCCAGCTGAAACTGGCTGGACCTGTTCCTGCGGAGCGGTCAACAAAGGCAAGTTCTGCGCGGAGTGCGGAAAGCCGAAACCCACAAGCGCTCCGTTGTACAAGTGCGACAAGTGCGGATGGGAACCCAAGGATCCCGCCAACACTCCCAAGTTCTGCCCTGAGTGCGGAGACCCGTTCAACGACCAGGACATAGTGAGAAGCAATTAAGAACTAACCCCAAGCTCATACAAAGGCATTGCGGCGCTTCGATTTAAGAGCCAAATCCCAAGCCGGCATGCCGGCCTTTCATGCATCAGAGGTGCTTATTGAGAAACCCAATTTTTGTCGTAATGGCTGTGGTCGTGATAGCGGCCATAGCCATTGCGTTTAACCTTTTGCGCAATGTGGCGCCTGGAGCCGCGTCTAGCGCGCCTGTCGAGGCCGTGACTGAGCCAATGGACGCGCCCGCTCCAGCGCCAACAATAGCGCCAGCGCCCGCTTTCCCGAAAGGATCCCCTGCCGATCTTTACGGCAGGATACAAGTCGGCGAGATAGACGGCGTCCGCCAGCTTCTTGACGAGCGAGGAAATCCGGTCCAGCTAAGAGGCATGAGCACCTTCGGCCTTCAATGGGCGCAAGGGAGCTTCATTCTCACCCAGAAGGCTTTCGAAAATGTGCGCGACTTCATGGGAGCGGACATCATAAGGCTTGCAATGTATGTGACAGAAGGCGGCTATGCGTCAAACCCCGGGCTTTTGCTTGAGAAGATTGAAAAAGCCATAAGCATGGCGTCAAGCGTTGGGCTTTACTGCATAGTTGACTGGCACATTCTGACTCCAGGCGATCCGTCGGATCCCGCGTACCTTGAAGCCGGGGTGGATCTGGAGCAGTTCAAAAGCATAAGAGAAGAGCATCCCGAGTACACCGGGCCTCAGCTATTCTTCGCCTACCTGTCGAAAACTTATGGAAGCATGCCCAACCTGCTCTTTGAGACCGCGAACGAGCCCAATGGCTTGGGAACCGAAGGCAGCGCCAGCAGGGTATGGGTTGAGAAGCTTCTGCCATACCATCAGTCGGTGACTGACGCTATCCGCCTTTATGACAACGATTTGCACCCAAACATCATACTGTGCGGAACGGACAGCTGGAGCCAGCTGGTCGACTCGCCCGCCGGCAACGAAGTGAAGGATCCGTCTGGGCAGATCATGTACTCCATCCATTTTTACGCTGGAACCCATGACGTCTCTGACAACAGGCTAAAGACAAAGATCGCCAAGGCTTTGAACAGAGGCCTTGCGGTTTTCTGCACCGAATGGGGAACAAGCCAGGCCAGCGGAGACAAGGGCCCTTACACCGAAAACTCCGACAAATGGCTTGCGTACCTGGAAGAGCGCAACATCAGCTGGTGCAACTGGTCGCTTGGCAACAAGGCGGAAAGCTCTGCAGCCCTGAAGCCAATAGCCCCAAGCTCGCAAGATTGGGACGAAAGCCATTTGACAGAATCAGGCCTATATGTGCGGCAAAAGCTGCTAGACTGACGAGCGATCAAATGTGGAATTTTCTTATCGTTGCCCGCCTCGGCGCATATCCCAAAATTGATTAATGGCTTTTGCGGAATTTTGGAATATGCAGCTCAGAACCCAGTCGGGCCGCTCCCACTAACCCGCTCGTCAATGTAGAGGACAAATAGAACGGTGAGAATAGCTCATCCCAATCAAACAAGCCGCGCGTCTGCGCGGCTTTCGTTTAACCATCGCCCCCGACTAGCTAGAGGAGGCTCATATGATTGAGAGAATTGTAAAAACCGCCCTCGGAACCGCAAAGGCCGATCTGATCCTGAAAAACGCCAGGATGATAAATGCCTTTACTGAAGAGGAGCTTGTCTCTGACATAGCGATTTCAAATGGGCTCATTGCCGGGGTGGGAGAGTACGATAATTCCAGCCAGGTGATTGACCTTGACGGCGCTTGCGTATCTCCCAGCTTCATAAACACCCACTGCCATGTTGAGTCTTCCATGTGCGCGCCAAACCGGTACTGCCTTGAAGAGCTGAAGCAAGGCGTAGGAACAGTCATAACTGATCCGCATGAAGTGGCTAACGTGGCTGGCGCTGAGGGCATACGGTTCATGATTGACGCCGCCTCATGCGTTCCAGTGGATTACCGCGTCCAGCTCCCCTCCTGCGTTCCGGCTGCTTGCTTTGAAAGCTCCGGGGCGGTTCTCGCTTCTACTGATCTGGCGAAAATGCTTGACTGGCCAAGCGTCTCCGGATTGGGCGAAATGATGAACTATCCGGGAGTCCTGGGTTGCGACGAGGAGATATTGAAGAAGCTGGCTTTAGCCAAGGACATGATCATAGACGGCCACGCTCCAGGCCTGACCGGCAGGGAGCTTCAAGCGTATATCGCGGCAGGGATAGAGACGGACCACGAAAGCGTTACATTTGAGGAAGCCCTGGAAAAGCAGAGGGCCGGGATGGCGGTTCTTATACGAGAGGGAAGCGCCAGCAAAAACCTGGACGCCATTGTCACTGGAATAATAAACAGCAGAACCTCAACAGACCACATGGCCTTTTGCACTGACGACAAGCATCTGGCGGATATCCGCAGGGAAGGCACCATACGCAGATGCGTCAAAAGAAGCATAGAGCTAGGGCTTCCGATTCCCCAGGCTTACAAGATGGCGACAATAAACGCCGCAAGGGTTTACCGGCTAGGCAAGACCGGCGCTATAGCGCCTGGATACAAGGCTGATCTCATAGCCCTCGACAGCTTTGCGTCGGCCAACATCCTTTTGTCCATCAAGAACGGCGCTATTGTGGATCCTGGCACCCTATGCATAGAAAAGCTTCCAGATCCCCGGAATTCAGTGTTCCTGCCCGAGTTAACCTTAGATAGCTTCACCCTGCCCAAAGCTTCAAGCTACCCTGTAATCGAGCTGGAAAAAGGGCAGATAACCACAAAGAAAAGCTGGGTTGAAGCTTCCAGGGTATCGGAACTCATATCTGAGGGAAAGCTTTGCAAAGTCGCTGTAATAGAGCGGCACAAGGCCTCCGGCAGGATTGGGATAGGCCTTCTTTCAGGATACGGGATAAAGGGCGCTGCCGCCTCTACTGTAGGGCATGACTCCCACAACCTGATCACGGCTGGCGACAATGACTTGGATATGCTGGCTGCTGCGCTAGAGGTCAAGAAAAACTGGGGAGGATTTGCGCTGGCCCAAAACGGAAACATAGTCGGCTCTCTTCCTTTGCCATACTTTGGCCTAATGAGCGGGGAGGACATAAGCGGAAACTTGGAAAGCCTGCTGAAAGAGGCTCGCGCCATGGGCGTAGACTGTGGCATCGACCCCTTTATAACGCTGAGCTTTTTGACCCTGCCTGTATTGCCGGACATTAGGATCACAGACAAAGGCATATTTGATGTAGCGTCGTTTAGCTTCATACTGGAAGGGAGAGCGTAGAAAAGGCTTAGCGCCGGTGAAAACGAGCGGTTGCCCAAGGCTAACGACTTTGAATAAAAGGAGCTCCTTCCCAGGAGCTCCCTTTTTGACAGCATTTCAGCGTAAAATACGACCGAATATGATTGTCGAAATATTGATAATATTTGCAAATATCTTAAGAGCATATCCCCAAATCAAATTTATGGCGTATGAAAGTCACGCGTTAAAGCATCGCGCGCCTTTTTTGGAATTTGGGGATATGCACTAAGATTCACTGTCCTTCGTAAGCGTCTTCTTCAAGTCGCTCCTGATGTACTTTGTGTTGCTGCCCATTCCCACGGTCTCGATCTTGCCGCTTTTGACCATCGCTGCTATAACTGACTCCACTGTCGTAGGGGTTACGTCAGGCAGGAGGTAGCAGATGCCTACAATGGATATCGGGCGGCGGCTTGAGAGAACAGTGGCTTCCACCCGCTCCCGCTTGTTGGTCTTTTTGACGTCTACAATGGCGAAGCGGTCATCTAGATCCTTGTAGCAGCTTTCGAGCTCCGCCAGGAACTTTTCGATAAATGGAAAATAGTCGTTTTCGCCCTCATGCCACTTGACGCTTGAAATTCTCAACGCTTCGTAGTAGTCCCATTTTGACGCATTGATCTTTTCTTCCAGAGAGATGAACCTGCCCGCGTCAAAGTTGCTCTTGAAAAGCAGAAGCAGGGAGAGAAGCCTGGACATTCTAGCGTTGCCGTTGGTAAACGGATGTATGCAAAGAAAGTCAAGTATGAAGCAAGGGATCAGCAAAAGCTTGTTTATCCCGTTGGAATCAAAAGCCTTTTGGTACGCTTCCGTAAGCCTGTCCATGGCCTCCGGCGTTTCCGCCGCTGTGACAGGCGCGAACCGCTCCTTTCTTGCGCCTAAGGCGTCAACGTCTAAAATGGTGCTATCCGCCTGCTTGTAAGCGCCTCCATCATCCTGGGCATAAGAATAGAGCTTTTTGTGCAGGGCGCATATGTCCTTGCCATTGGCTTCAAGCTGCCTGAAACCTGCTACGACGGCGTCCAGGGTGTCCCTGTATCCAGCTATCGCTCTCTCATTCCGGTTTCTTGGCTCGGCCTTCAAATTGGCAAGGGCCTTGATCCTGTCATCGACAGCAAGTATTCCCTCGATTGCGTTTGATCCCCTGACTGACTGCATTTTCGCTGTGCCTTCAAGGCGCTTGAAAATTTCGCAAAACTTGTCCTTCCTGCGCTCCTCGCGAGCCCTAAGCTCAACAATCGAAACAACGGAATTCATTATTTTTGCAGGGATGCAAGCTGAAGCTAAAAATGAAAAATCAAAAGTTCTCAACAGAAAATCCGCCTCCAGGCTGCCAGCTGCTGCTTGGGACTCCATGAGCCCTTGGAGTCCCGCCGACAATATCCTTATCGATTTTACCAAATGCCGATACTTTTTGCAAGTTTTGCATTGGCAAATCTAGAGGGATAAATTTTTTTGAGGCGAAAAAAGACAGAAAAAAGCGCAATAAAGGCGAATCCGCATCAGTTAACCCAGATAAGACACAAAGAGCCTAGGCTCTTTGTGTCTTAGTCAATAGCCCGCATCTTGAGGAAAATATACGGACAATGATTGTGTGTTATTCAAAAGCCAGCGCAATATCGCAACTTGAGGATAATATAAGGACAATGTTATTCCAAATAGCAAAGTCATAAACAATTCTTGCATCCACGCCTGTTATAAATTTAATCGCTATCAAAGAGACGACGAACGCAAGGGTGAAGGGAAATACCCTAAAAAACTCCACGTCTTCATCTGACGTGATTACTGCCACCATTGCGAAAATTATCAACACTATCAGCGGAATTCCCACAGCCACCAGCAGCTTTATGAATCCGTGCTGAAGCCAGTACACGCGGGAATCGAGCTCTTCGTCTTTAGTGGGGATGGATTTGTCCAGGTCGTAGCTGTCGTTGAAGTATTTCGCCAGCTTTCCGTTTCCTCTTTCGTCAATGTCATAAAACTTGCTGGATCCGTAAAAGCGCTCCAGCTTCGCCAGCCCGTCAAACGCGCCTTCTTCAACGTATGTAGCCTTGCTGCCGCTTATCTCTATGTATTTTATGTCTGACTCAGCCAGGAAGGCTGTGGAGCTTATCCATGTCACATCAGGAATCCTCGCGTATTCAGAATCCGAAAAGGTTATCCCCGTGGTGTACGAGTCAAAGTCCACGCCGAGCGCGTCGCATTCAGCCATAAAAACTTTCTTTAGGCCCGGGCCGCAGTAAAGCACCAGCTTTCTTTCCTCAGCGTAAAGGCTGTTGTCATCGCCAGAACCCCTGCCAGTTCCTTTTGCAAACCCCGAAAACCATCCCATAAAGTTTTTGATAAAGTTTCCTTTGTACGAGTCTTCCCGCTCTTCAGCTATGGCCTTATCGACGTACACAAGGCTGTTGTCGACAAACACAATGTCATTTTCCATCAGCTCATACAGCAGTGTGCCTTTCTTGGGGGTCTCTTCTTTGGCTTTGTGAGGAAAAATGAACATAACCGCAATTACCCAAACGACGGCTAACAAGATAAGCTTGGCAAATACTTTCATCCAATGCATCCTTTCTTTGAGGTTTAATCTAGCGAGCGCTCGTTGCCCGCCTTAGCGTCCCGCTTTCAATCACGCAATGCATAAGCGAGATCGCTCGACAGCGCAGATAACGTTGATCCTCCTTCCTATTAAATTAGAGCTTAAATTTGAGCTGCTTCACTCGCTAATCCCGAATTTTCTCGCCACTATTATATCACTAAAAGAATATTTTGTCTACAACTTTGAATATTTCCAAGATGATTTTTCGGATTATCCAACCGTCATTGGCGATTATTCGCAGTTTCAAACAAATTTCAAGCGAAAAAATTTAATAAATCGTCGCGCACTCTAGCGCTGTGCCCATTAATATGTCGCAACTTAGTGCTGAATAGCTCTTTGAAAGGTGCCGGGTACGCCCAAACCCAAAAAAGCCCCTATCTCTGCAGATAGGGGCTTACAGCCTTGCCTGGCTTTAATACGGGTAAATATACTCTGTCACTTCTTCAGCTGGCGTCACTTTGTCCACCAGCAGCTGCGCTTCTGGGTATCCCATGTATTCGCCTGCCTGGATTACGCCCTCGACAGTGACCCATTCATCAGCCACTAGCTCTGACGCGTTGTCGTACTTGCAAAGAATTCCGTACGGAACCAGATCAGCAACGCAGCAGCTCATTCCGAGCCTTGCCGGGACAAACTCATTTTCCGCGAATATCTCAGGATCCTTTAGGATGAAGCCTGTCACAGCGACCCGGTATCCCGCGTATTTGTTCAAGTTCAGGGAAATTTCGTTCAGCCAAGGATAGAAGTTGTCATCATCGATGTCTATTCTTTTTGCTACTGGGTCAAGCCCAGGCCAGTCTGAATCCGATTCTTCGGCAGAGCTTTCAGCAAGCGCGGCGAGCGCTTGGTTCTGGGCCAATTCCTGAGCCAGCGCGTCATCTTCTGAGACTGTGTCAGTCGAGGGCGCTTCGGTTTTGGCGACAGAGGCTTGAGGAGTTGCCAGTGGCTTGGACGCACTGGCCGAGGCCAGGGTTGAAGACGCGAAGCCCGAAGTTCCTGACGTGTTCGCGCCAGAGGCGGCAGCGGCTGCCGCTTGCGGCACGTACTTGTTTGAAATCTCGGTTGCGCTGACCTTCATTTTTGGCCCAACAAGCAGTATTATAGGAATTGCCATCAGTATGCAATGGGAAGTGCGAGCGACCCGCCTGGCCTGGAAGACTCGCCTGGCTGTGGAAACAAACCAAGCCAGCATAACGATTGCGGCAAAGATCAGGTACGGCTGCATTCTGGGAGTCACATAGTTCAGGTACGAGCCGTTTACTGCCATGGCAATCAAGACAACGGAAAAGGCAAGGCAGCAGACTGCCTCGATAAGAGCCTGTGGATCCAGGTTTCTTGCTTTGGCCATAAGTCTCCTCCTAAAAAATCTGAAAAGCCATAACGGCCACAAAGCTCACAACAAAGCAGACAACAAGAAGCCTTGCTATGAAGCGCTTGCTGAAGCCCGCAGAGAGCATCATGGCGTTTTTGATATCCATCATAGGCCCAAAGACCATAAAACCCATCAAGGCCTGGGGCGGAAACGCTGTCGCGAAGCTTCTGGCGACAACCGCGTCAGAGGATGAGCACAATGAGAGCAGGAAGGCCATGATCATCATTATTGCCGTTGAGCCCGCAACTCCGGCTACGCCAGCAAATGACGCCACTCCCGCTGACTGCAGGATCGCAGAGACGAAAGTGCCTATGATCAAGTACTTGCCTACGCTGAAGAATTCTGTCTGGGAATGGATTAGGAACAAGCTGAACTTGTCTTTTAAAGTCCTTGCTGTCTGGGCGTTGTAGCAGCCGCAGGAGCAGCCGAAGCTTCCGTATGATCCGCCCGTGAGATATCCCTTGGGCGGCTTGAACAGGAAAGAGAGTCCTATTATAACTGAGCATATGATTCCTAGGGCAACTCTTTGAATAACTATCGAAACGCTTCCGAAAGCGTAATAGGTTGAAAGTATGACTACAGGGTTAATCACCGGAGCGGATGTCATAAAGGCGACAGCCACAGGAAGGGGGATCCCCTTTCTTACTAGGCTCCTGAATATGGGAATGGATGCGCAGTCGCACACTGGCAGGAGAAACCCGCCAAACACGGCCATAGCCATGCCAGGGGCAAGCTTTTTAGGAAACCTGCGCTCGATGTACTCCCTGCTGACAAATACCTGTATCGCTGAGGATATCAGCACTCCAGCCACAAGAAACGGCACCGCCTGGAGCACCACGCCTAGAAAGATGCTGACAGCCCTGGCGGCTGGCAGACCCATTCTCTGAAGAAGCGGAGCGAAAACAACATAAGCCGCGATTATCGCCACGACAGCCGTAAGAAAATCGCTTATGGGGCTTCTCGCCTTTTTGAAGAGAAGCTTGCTCAAAGACTCAAAATCATTGGCGGCTATCACTGTCATCGAAGGGTTGATGTCCCTTAGCACTCGCTTCGCTCTTTTGGCTTCTTCCGGGTTTTTCGCGTTCCTGGCAACAGAGAAGTCAGAGTTTGCGATCTGATCCGGCAATGCCGATCCAGTTCGCCCTATAAGCCCTTCCAAGCTTTTTGCGTCCGCCATGAAAATGCACTTGAACAGCTCGCATTCAGACGCCAGCGCCTTGGACTTCAAGACATCCATCAGTTCGGAAACCGGGCTCATCCCGTTCATCTCAACCCAGATCTCATCAAAGTCCTTGCCAGCCAAGGCGTCTCTTATCCTCTCGCCAACGCGCTCAGGGTTCTTCAAGTCTCTGGGCGAAAAAACGATAGTTTCCACGTTGTTGAACTCTCCAAGCTCTTCTTCCCCAGTCTCCATCTGGATGTAAAGGATCTTGAGCCTGCTCCAATCCTTTTTGGCGAAGCATGACTTCAAGAAAGAGGTCTTGCCTGATCCCAGGAACCCAGCAATGGCGAATACAGGCAGAGACATGGCTACACCCCTTTGACAGCGCGAGAGATGCTGGCTCGATCAAGCTTCGCGCCAATAAAAACCAATGCGTCTCCCGTCGCGCTGGTCTTGGATACCTTAAGCTCGCCCGGGAGGTACTGGACGTTAAGCGAGCCTGACTCGCCTTTTACAACGCCCTTTGCCCGGAGCACGCCTTGGTTCTCATCCTCAAGCCTCTTGAACAGGCTTTTGAGCTTTTCTTCAGTAAAGGAAAGGCCGCTTCTCAACGTTACAGTGTCAAACGCCTCTTCAGCGGTATGCCCGTGATCATGGCCTTCGTGATCATGGCCTTCGTGATCGTGGTCTTCGTGATCGTGATCTCCGTGATCATGATCATGGCCTTCGTGATCATGCCCGTGGTGGTCATGATCCTCGTGATCGTGATCATGCTCTATCCCAAGCAACCCAAAGGAGCAGATGGAATCCCAGTCATCATCTATTATGGGCGCTTCGTCATTGATTTGCTCTATCGCGTCCTTCAAGACGGCAAGCTTTTTGCCGCTTTCCTTGGCCCTGCTCAGAACCAGGACGTCAGCCCGCTTTATCTGATCCTCGAAGAACTCCCCAAAGTTCTGAAGGTAAAGCATTCCTCTCTGGGCGTCAACAACAGTTATCTTCCTGGCAACATGCGCCATGCCCTTAAGCTCGTGGCATGCGCTTTCAATGTCCGTGAGCTTGCCGACCCCGGAGGGCTCTATGATTATTGCGGTTGGGCTTTGCTCTTTTATGAGGGATTCCACAGCCGCAACGAAATCTCCGTAAAGGCTGCAGCAGATGCAGCCGGAATTTATCTCTTTGACGATTGATCCGCTTTGCGCAAGCAGCGACGCGTCAATGCTTATCTCGCCGTAGTCGTTTTCCACAAGCGCAACTTTTTCGCCTTTGAAGGCATCTTTCAAAAGTTTCTGGATCAGCGTAGTCTTTCCCGCGCCGAGAAATCCGGACGCTATATAAACTGGTATGTCATGAGGCATGGGTTTCCTCCCGGATTTTGGTTGAATATATTTATTAGAATGCTTAATCATAAGATCTTTGGGTTTATGGCTTGATTCTCTAGTTTTATGGCTTGATTCTCTAAAAGATGTCGAGGTTCATATTTCGCGAACGACACATCATTTGGATATGACGTTGCGCCGCAAACGCAGAACCTTTGTTATAAGCACTAGCAATCCAGAACATCCAATCCAAAATATCAATTGTTCATTCTTATCTTCAGGCCTACAAGGGTCATGCGCTCAAGCCATGGCAAAAACGCGGCCGCCAGGGACAGCATTGCCAGAAAAGCCAAAGCCGCCATTGGAGGGATCGGGAAAAAGGCCTGGCCCATCATTTCCATCAAGTGTCTAACTTCCGCCACCCTTTTGCAAACTGGGCAGCGCCCTCCCGGAAAATGGGGATGTATTGCGCTCTTAGCCGCGAACCCGCGACTCAGGGCAAGCTGCCCTGCAAACACAATCAAAAATGCGATAGCTATGACCCGCCTCACGGGCTCACCCCCTTCAAACATGTATATGCCATGAAACGCCAGACTATCCTTGCCTGGCGCGTTTTTAAGGCAAGCGTTCAAAAAGGCGTTGAAGCCAAACTCATGGTTCCATGACGCTCAAAATCGCGAAATGCATGTTGTCCTGATGTTTTCGCTCGCAAGCATGGCTATGCCCGCCTTTGCAGCCTCTCGGGCCCGCTTCAGACAAGAAATCTGAATTCTAAAACATGCCTCTCCAAGATAGTGTACTCCACGCTTATCCAATTGTCAATACTCTAGCATTGGAAGCTCAAATTTAAGCAGCGCAAGCGTTCTTGGTTTTGCCCGCGTTTAGCGTATTTTTAGGATTAATCCCTGATTTCAAGAGGCCTGGGCTCAGGTTGATTCACGAATTTACGAATGCGCCGTACCTTCATTGAGATATTCTGCCATGGCGTTTTTCCATCTCGAAATCAGATTTCCGTATAAATATTTTGTATTGCCTTTTAATTTTATATATTTCAGGCTATAATTGAATTAAGCCCGATAGACCCAAAGCAGTAGCGCCTAGCCACACAAGGCGCTGGATTCAAAATGGAGGCGCTGCCCGCAAGAGTAGGCCGTCGCGGCTCTTCAAGCCGCCAAACTCGGGACACGCCTTAAAAAAGCTGCGCTTTTCACCCAAATGGGTGGACACTCAAGAGCGAAAGCGACGAATGCAGTTTCCTGATCTTCACTCGCGGGAACATGCGCAAAATCAAAGCATATCCCAAAACTAGATTTTACGGACTTCAGGAATTTGAGGATATGCGCTAAAAGGAGAGAGTTATATGTCTATCCACTACGATGACGAAAGCATGAAGAAACTCGACATGAGGCTTGGCGAGGGGCACCGCGTAAGGCCCTATGACCTGACAAACGCCGCCGACTTGAACCAAGCGCTTCTTGTGGCTGTAGCCGCGTACCGAGACTACTGGCACTACAGGAACGTTATGCTTGAAACGTACGAAGATTTTGATGAGACGCTGGAGTACGTCGATACGGAATCCTGGCTCAACCTCGATAAATATCCGCACGATGTTGACGACCTGGTCTCTCAGTGCGACTCATCCCTTAACATTGTCATAGAGCATTTCAGCATCCTCGCTGATCGCGCCAAGTCAAACTGCGTCAAAGTTTTGAGAGCGGCCTTGAAAGCTCGCCCGGCCACTCAGAAGAAGGTTTTGGGACAGGCATACAGGCTTGATCCAAACGAGATGGACGAAAAGATAGAAGATCTTTTTGAAATGCTTGACGAGGAGGATTACTTCCGCGCCATGCCTGACAACCTGCTCGCTTTCCAGAACCTGATGAAAGAAATGTGGGGAACTGAGAAAGAGTAGCGTGACTCCGGCGTTTTGGGCAAGCAAAAGCTTTCGCCGCCGTCGCATCTGGCTTTAAAGCGATCTAATCCTTTGGGATACGCGCCAAACAAAGCGCCCCCTTTCAAGCGAAATAGGCGAGGTTCCAAGATCCTGGCCTATTTCGCAAAGGGGGCGCTTTGTCCTGTCTGTTGCGAAACCAACTTCTATTTCGCGAAAAGCGATGTTTGAAGAAAGCAGTTGTCTCAACCCCTTTCGGGGATTTCAAGCATCCATGCTGGCGATCACAGGCGAGCCCAATGCCACGCGCCTAGTCAGCATGAACGTATTCCTAAGGTATATCGTCTAAAACTTCTTTTGCGCTGCAACTCCCTTTCGGGGATTTCATTGGCATGCCCTCTAGCATGAGGGTCTTCAAGTAGGAATGAGTGGTGCTTAATTCCCAGCCTCGCTTATTACGACGCTTAGAATTTCAAAACCCTTTCGGGAATTTTTAATTGCGAGCCGAAGCCCAAAGCCTTTTTGAGTCTAGCAGACGCTTATGGCACATAAATCCAAAATCCTTATCCAGCCAAATCAAGCGTCTGTTTAGATTAAATCGTACGACACTTATTGCTTATTTTATTATTAATTAAGCTTTCGGAGCGAAAAGAGCCTCTTTCCGCTCCGCCTCAATCCTCGCTCTTGCCCTGCTTGGCGCATGCCCCGCAGTACCCGTACACCTCAATGTTGTGCCCTAGCACGTGAAACTCTCCGTCCTCAAGATCGGGCATGAACTTTTCCATTGGACAGTTCGACATTGGTATTATCTTCTTGCACGAAACGCATACCGCGTAATGCTTGTGGCGAAACCGGTTCAGCTCGTAGAGGGCCACTTCGTTTCCCATTACGTTTATCTTTGTAACAGCGCCCTTTTTCACAAACAGCTCCAGTATCCTGTAGACTGTCGAAATCCAGGACGAGTTCCCGCCATCTTCGATGTGTTTTGATATCTGGCTTGCCGAGAGCGGCTGGTCAGCGCTTTCAAGCACCTCAAGCACACGCTCCCTTGGCCCGGTTCTTTTGAGGCCCTCAGGCCAGTTTTTCTCCTCAGCCATTAAAGCACCTTCCATCGCAGACCCTCACATGCCATCGCAGACCCTCACTGGCCAACGCCAGAAAACTCCTGGCAACTCAATCGCAGTCTATTGTAACCTATATCAGAAAGAAAATCAAGGGATAATTCTTTTTATTTTAATTATCCTTTAATTAACTCCGTGAGCGCCAGCGCCTTAACAACTGACTAAGCGGCTAAAGCAAAAACTGCAACTGCCTGTACGCGCCAGCGCCTAAGCGCCAACAAAAACCGCCCAGACATTGCCCAGGCGGTTTTGCCCTAACACCAATAATAACACTTCTCGAAGCCAAAGGCAAGCCATATCTCCAGCCAAATTTGGGAAGGAGCTTTTGTTTGCAAATGTAAAGCATCACCCGTTGGCCTCCTGCCGCCTTAGGCGCAAAATCTTTGTGAAAACGGACTTTGCAACTGAAACAAGGCAAAAGCTGGCAACTCCAAGAAGCGCGATTGTCCCTCCAGGCTTAAGCCCGGCATAGTATGAAACAAAAAGGCCTGCGACCATGAAGAATACCGAGAACGCCACAGAGAAGACCAGAGTCTGCTTGAAGCTTCTCCCCAGCTGCATGGCGCAGGCGACGGGTACAACCATAAGGGACGACACAATGAGCGCCCCTACGGTCCTTGACGCTATAGAAACTGTCACTGCAGTAAGCATGGTGAAGATGAAGTTCACAGCCTTTACAGGAACCCCAGCCAGCCTTGCGCCTCTCTCGTCAAGGGAGATGTAGAATAGCTCCTTGTACAAAAGGATGAAGGCCAGCATCACCATAACGCTTACGATTGTGGCGATCAGCGTCTCAAAGGAGCTGATCGCGACTATGCTTCCAAACAGGAAGCTGTTGAAGTTGGCGCCTCTGGCGAAATCAGAAAGAACCCCCGCCAGCCCTATGCCAGCGGACATTATTATGGCGATGGATGTTTCTGAGAATTTGAGCCTTTTTCTTATGGCCTCGATGCCGAATGCCGAAACGATGCAAGCCCCCATGGCGCCTAGAACCGGGTTTATGCCCAAGACAAGTCCCAGCGCCACTCCGGCCAGCGCGGTATGGGACAGCGCGTCCCCTATCATGGAAAGCCGCTTCAGCACCACCACCAGGCCGATGCACGGGACAATGACCGCCAATAGAATGCCTGTCAAAAACGCCCTGCGCATGAATTCATACGAGAATATTGAAAGCATTCGAATCTCCTTTTAGAGCATATGCCGGATATAATTTCGGGATATGCTTTTGGCCTGCTCTTAGCTTCATGTCCCTGACATTGTTTTCGGGTAAGTGACCAGGCTGCCTTGATCCAGCTGAAGCACTCTAGAAACGTGCCTCTTAGCTTTTGCCATGTCATGTGTTACCATGACAACAGCAAGCCCCGCCTCCCTGCTCATTTTGCCCAAAAGGTCATAAATGGAAGCGGCAGACTCAGCGTCTACCCCTGAAGCTGGCTCGTCCAGGAGCATGACGTCCGGGTTGGCGACTAAAACCCGGGAAATCAAGACTCTCTGCTGCTGCCCTCCTGAAAGGCTTCCTGCCAGCTTCTTGGCAAACGGCCTCATTCCGGTCTTATCCAGCGCCCACCTTACCCTCTCTCTATGGGATTCGTTGGGAAACCGGAACAGCCCGATCTTTGAATAAAGCCCAGATCCCACTATCTCTTGAACTGTAGCGGGAAATCCTGAAAGCTTGGAGTAGGCGCTTTGGGGCACGTATCCAATCCTGGGCCAATCCTTAAATTTCCTCGAATCCTCGCCAAAAAGCTCAATCACTCCAGCTGCCGGCTCAAGCTCTCCAAGGATCAGCTTCAGCATTGTGCTTTTTCCTGCGCCGTTGGCGCCAATCACTGCCACAAAGTCGCCAGTTGAGACAGTGAAATCAATATTGGACAGTACCGGCTCGTCGCCGTAGCGAAAGCTGATGCCGCTAGCCTTAATAATCTCCATGTTTCCCAGTCCCAGCCTTATCCCAGCGCTTTCACAAGCGACTGCAGGTTTTGGCGCATGATGGAGAAATAGTCATCCCCCGCCGCTTCCTGCTCTTCGCTCAGCCCTTCCAGTGTGCTCAATATGTCTGTTGAAGCCCCTATCGCCTCAGCTATGGACTCTGACACCTTAGGGCTGGCCAGCTCTTCGAAAAAGACCACCTTAATCTCGTGCTCCTTTGCGAAGTCTATGATCTCGGCAACCCTGGACGGGGTTGGCTCCGAGTCAGCTGAAAGCCCTTCAATCGGCTCTTGGTTCAATCCATAGGACGCGCATAAGTAAGCGAAGGCCTCATGGGCCACGATGACATCCCTGTTTGGCAAAGGCGCCAGCGCGTCTTTGAACTCCTGATCCAAAGCGTCGCACTCAGCCGCCCACTTGTCGTAGTTTTGGTTGTAAACGCTGGCGTTGTCCGGATCAGCCTTGATGTAGCCGTCAGCTATGTTTCGCAGCTCAGTCTTCACCAGCGCAGGGGACAGCCAAACATGGGGGTCGACGCCGCCGTGGTCATGCCCTTCCTCTTCCTCTTCGTGCTCTTCTTCATCTTCGTGCTCATCTTCTTCATGCTCTTCATGGACAATGATCTCAATGCCCTTTGACGCTTCCACTGAAACAAGCTTTCCGGTTGAGAGCGACTCTTCTATGTCCTCCACCCAGTGCTCCATCTCCGCACCATTATATACAAAAACGTCTGCTTCTTCAAGAGCGGCTATGTCCTTCGCGGCGGGCTCCCAGTCATGGGGCTCCACTCCGGGAGGGACTATGTTCTTTACCTCAGCCAAGTCTCCGCCAATCTTTTTCGCGAAGTCTTCCATTGCGTAGAATGACGCGATGACTGAAAGCTTCTTGTCAGCCGCCTGGACCTCTTCTCCAGCGCCAGCCGCCTTCCCTTGGCATCCAGCAAGCATCGCCAGCATTGCAAGCACAGCAAGAACAAGGGCTATCTTTCTCATGCAAAATCCTCCTTTAATAAAATCGTCTCTGCAAACGCGAGCCAAACGCAAATGCGTATCATTCGCATTTAGAAAACATGATAACACTTTATCAAACCGGTGTCAACAGGTTTGATTCATATTTTTTGCAGACGCTCGCACCCGCCTCTGAAGCCAGCCGGGCTACTCCCGCTAGCGATAAGACAATTCTTAATCATGCGGCTCGTCAGCGCAAAACGCGCATTTCGTGTCTGCATTTGCAAACGATTCCTATTCGCGCAGACTTTTTGGTCGGAGGCACGGTTTATATAAATACACGGCTTATTTAAAGGCGGTTTATTGCGGCTTATTTAAGAAAGCATATTTTCGAGGCGCTCGGCATAGAGCTTATCCTATAGGCGCAGCAAGTCCTTTTGGAACAGCGCAGGCGCTGGAGGGGGCGCTAGAACCAGAATCAGCGCAATTAATTGCAATTAATCACAATCGATTCCAATTCTGCCTTGGATACAAAAAAAAGCTCACCGCCACGGGTTGCGCAAGCCACACGTTCATGTTAGAATATAAATTGCCAAAGTTAAACTTTTTGTGCCCTTTTTCATCACGGCCAGTATCCAGCTTCTAGCGCCGCCCATTTTGCTTGTATTGCAAGCTTTAAGCTTGGGGATATTAATAGCGTGTACCGAAAATCATCAAGCGGCGCGAGGCATACTGAAGAACGATAAGATTTAGAATTTTCTTAATCGTAGCGGAGCGGCCCGACTGGGTTCTGAGGCGGGCATCGATAAGCGCGAAAACCTAAACCAACGCGCATAAAAGCGCTTTCAAATAAGAGCATATCCCAAAATTATATCCGAGGCACCGGAAAAATCCGGGTGTTTGCTCGAAGAAGCCCGAGCAAACTAGTTGAAGCATTCGCCAGGATTTTTCCGGTACCATTTCGGAATTTTGGGATATGCACTAAGAGCGTATCCAAAAATTTCATGATAGATTCGCTCTATGCTAAAGCATATCCCAAAATCAATTCCAGTGCCATTTCGGAATTCAGGGATATGCGCTAAATGGTTCTTGAACCGGGGGGATTGAATGAAAAAAGCAAAAGCGTTGCTCTTGGCCATTTGCGTTGCCTTGGCATGCACTGGCTCAATCTTTGGCGCCACAAGCGTGTCAAAGGCGCAGGCAACAGCGGAATTCAAGAAGCTGATGATGGAACTGTTCGCGGATGAAGCGGAAAGCGATTCCATCAGCTTGAACTACTTGCTGGCGCAGCCAGAGAACTACGGCATTACGCCGCCCCCTCCGGCCTACCCTCAAGTTGGGGTTGAGTACATCAACAGCGCGTTGAAAAGGTACAAAGCGGTGCTTGACAGGCTAAACAAGATCGACCCCAAAAAGCTGTACCAGGAAGACCTGCTCACTTACAAGACTGTGAAGCTGACGCTGGAGGACCAATTGAAGTTTTCCGACTATGTGTACTTCGTCGAGTACCTGAGCCCCTCCCTTGGCCTTCAAGCCCAGCTCCCAGTGCTGCTGGCGGAGTACAACTTCAGATCCAAGGATGACATCGAGGACTACCTGGAGCTCTTAGGCCAGACTTCCAGCTTGTTCAAAGAAATTTCGGCCTTCGAAAAGGAGAAGAAGGAAAACGGGCTGTTCCTCTCAAAGGACATGGCTTTGGCGGTCATAAGCCAGTGCGAGGAATTCATAAAGGATCCTCAGTCAAATGTCCTGATAACCTTTGTAAGCGACAAGATAGCCAAGGTTTCCGGCTTGTCCCAGACTGAAATCGAAGCGTACCGGGAAATGAACAAAAAGGCTGTGCTTGAGAGCTTCATACCGGCTTACCGCCAGCTGATAAACGACCTCAAGGCGCTTAACGTTGGAAACGAGAGAACCGGAAGCCTTGCCAGCCATCCTGACTACAAGGAGTATTATTCCCTTTTTGTCCAGTCCAGCACCAACTCTTCAAGGACGATACCCCAGATGCAAACGCTTATGGCCAGCGCCTGGGACTACAGCACCAAATGGCTTGACTTGAACTCTGTCAAAGAGATAAGCGTTCTCGACATAACAACGAAGTCGCCGGAAGAGATCCTTGTAAGCCTGAAGAAGTCCATAACCGCCGACTTTCCTCCGATGAAGAGCGTAGACAACCAGCTGGAGTATGTCCACAACTCCCTGGAAAACTATCTTTCCCCAGCCTTCTATCTGATGCCTGCCATTGACAGCTACACTGACAGCTCCATCTACATCAACAGGGCGTCTTTGTCTTCCAGGAGCGGAAGCTGGCTTTTCACAACCCTGGCCCATGAAGGGTATCCGGGCCATCTTTACCAAAATGTTTACTTCAGGCAGACCAACCCTGATCCAGTCAGAAGCGTCATGTCCTTCACCGGCTACTCTGAGGGATGGGCTGTGTACTGTGAGCTTCTATCCTACAAGTACTGCGCTGCCAACACCATGGCTGCTGAGTCCCTTAGGAACTACGCCATAAGGAATTACGCGCTCTACGGCATGACTGACATAGGCGTCAACTACTATGGCTGGACGCTAGACGAGCTTTCGAGCTTCCTGGCCTCCCATGGCGTGGCTTCGAGATCAGCGGCTTCCGGGATGTACAACCTGGTCTTGGAAGATCCAGGCAACTACCTGAACTACACAATTGGCTTCCTGGAGATGAACGCCCTTAGGGAAAAGGCTGAAAAAGCCTTGGGCAACCGCTTCATCGCCAAGGAGTTTCACAAGCTCGTCCTCACCACCGGCCCAACGTGGTTTGATCTTCTTGAGGCCGAGGTCAACAGCTGGATCGCCCAGCAGAAAGCTGAGCTTAAAGGGGTTTCTTAACTAGGCTCCAGGGCGTCAGCCCTGGAGCCTTTAGTTTTTCGCTTTTAGAAAATAAAAAAAGCGAAGGGCAAAAGAAAAAGGCTCCGGGGCGCGCCCTGGAGCCTTGTGTTTGCAGGAAAGAAAAAAGCGAAAAGCAAAAGCCTATCTCATGTTTCCGGCGAACACGTTCTCAAGCCTTCTCTTGGCCACATCAACAAGCCTCAGCACTGTCTCCCTGGAAGTCTCCTCCCTGTCTGCCCACTTGTGCTTTGGAAAGAACCTTGTTATGTGAAGGGGAATGGCCTTGTCTATGCTAGCCAGAAAAGACGCCGCTTCATCCATCTCCTGGTCTGAGTCGTTCTCTCCTGGAATAGCCAGCCAAGTCACTTCAACATGGCACTTTCCTGCGGATCTGCGGATGTTTTCCCGGACAAGCTCGTGGCTTCCTCCGGCCATGCGATAAAAGTCAGATCCGCCTTTCAGGTCGATGTTGGCGGCATCGATTAGCTCTATCAAAGAAGCGAAAGCGTCGGGACTAACGCTTCCGTTTGTGACCAGTATGTTGTCCATCCCAAGCGCCTTGACTTCATTCGCGCATTCGTAGACGTACTCGAAGCTGACAAGAGGCTCGTTGTAAGTGTAAGCCAGCCCGATGTTGCCCTTTGGCGCCATCGCGGCCGCTGTTTTGGCGATGGTCTTTGCTGTGACATGCTGAGTTTCCGGCTTTGTCATGGAAATGTCGTGATTTTGGCAGAAGGGGCACTTCATGTTGCAGCCGTAGCTTCCGATGGACAGGATCTTAGAGCCAGGCTTGTACAGCCTGAGGGGCTTCTTTTCGATAGGATCAAGGGCGGCTGCTGATATCTCGCCGTAGCTTGTGGCATACAACTGGCCATTGATATTTTTCCTCACGCCGCACAGCCCAGAGCTTCCATTAGGCATTTCGCATGCATGGGGGCAAAGCTCGCACTTGCACTTGCCGTCTTCTATCTGGTGCCAGTATTGCGCTTTCACCATGCCGGCGTTCTCATCCATGCCGGATTACCTCAAAACGCTCAAGCGAAATCTTTTCTCCCTCGCCTATTCCAGCCTTCTTCCTTGCTATGGACACCTGCTTCTCGATTGTGTCTATGCCCTCCAGATCTGGAAGAAGAAGCCCTCTTCGGCCTCCGGAAGTGACTATCACGCCATATCGCTTTGGATCCAGGAGCGACTCGTCTGGTATGGGCTCAGCGGGGGCTAGCACATCTACTTTGTAGTCAAGAAACGGAAGCTCTTCAGGCTTCACGCGTGGAAACCTGTTGTCATGAAATCCCGCCGACACTGCGTTTTGCGTGATCTCAAGCGCCAAGCTGGCAGTTGTTGGCCCTATCGTGCCAACACAGCCGCGAAGCCGTCCTTCCTTGTGCAAAGAGACAAACGCGCCAGCCTTGTTTTCCATTTCCTTTGGAAGAGCTAGCTTGTCCTCTTCCGAAAGCCTGAGAGGCTTGCCAAGACGCGCGAAATGCTCAAGGGATCTTCTTGCCAAGGATTGATAAGCGTCTTCTTTGTCCATCATCGCCTTTGCCTGCTCAAGGGCGCTTTCTTCCGCTTTTGACAGGAATCCTCTGGATTCGTCCTCTTCCTGGGGATAGAAGCTGGCTATGGCGTAGCCTACCCCAAACGGGCCCTCATATGAAAAGACCTCTGACTTAACTTTCTTTTTGTCAAACAGCCCTGCCATTATGACGTAAGACCTGAAGCCGCACTCTCCTGCGGCTTCCAGCCGGGATTCATCGATGCCGAAAAGCTCCAGGAAATTTGCTGAATCAAATATGCCAACGATATGCTTGTCATAGACAGGCCCAGCTTCAGAAAACCCGTAAGGCCCGCTATCCAAGAGCTTATGTGAGAGATCGCCGCTAGCTATAAGCACCGCTTTCCTTCCAAGCCTATCCATCGCCCTGGCGATGCACTGCCCAAACTTGTAGTGATCAGCAGAAGTAAGCCCTGACTGCGAAATCCTCACGCATTTGTAGTCTTTGTATTCCTTGTCAATGAACCACATTGGGACCATTGTCCCATGATCCAGGTCGCTGTTCCTCTCTCCTTGGCCTCCAGCGGGAATGCCCGCTTTTCCTGCCTCTTCAGATATCGCCTTCGCCGCCTGAAGGTCATACATTTTTGACACCATGGCTTGCCTGGCGTTGAACTTCCCGAAGTTTCCTACTGCAGCCGTTCCCGGAGATATGTGAAAATAGTCAGCGTATGACACATTGTGAGGCGTGACAAAGATAATCGTTTCCGGAGCTATCGCCCCTATCTCCTTGCCTGCTCTGGCAAATGAGTCGAGGGTCTTTTGTATCTTTTCCTCTTCGCCCTTCCCGACATCATGAACCGCCAAAGGCGGATGAGGCAGGGCAAACGCGGCTTCTATTGACATGCAATCACATCCTTTTGAGTGCGTATCCCAAAATTTAATGCGCTTGCCCAAAGGCAAATCGCCAAAGTCCTGCAAAGACTTCAAAACCATAAAACAAATTTTTGGATACGCTCTATGACTTCTCCATGCTATGGCAGCGAACGAAAAGAGGCATGCAGAGACCTTTCCGCAAACAAGAAATGCTTTCGTTTGTGAGTATAACACATTTTTAACTAGGCAATCAAGGGCTTGGGACGAGGGATATAGCAATTATTGCCAGGCGAATGCTGTTCGATATAATCAAGAGAGAAATTAATTTTTTATTTCACCGATCCAAATTTAGCGCTCAAAAAAACTTCGGCAGCTTTAGGCATGCCCAGCCATCTGGCAAAGCAATATTTATGCTTTATTGGGCATGCCTGCATTGCCCTCTCAAAAATCCATGCCCAATCATTAGGCATCAAAACTCCTGGCATCAACCCAAATTTGATTAATCCGTGCATGGCGCCACCCCGCAACTCGCATCCAAACGGCTAAACCAAGGGGTTTTTCGGCTTGCGCGACCTGCTTCTGGATAGTAGAATGAATTTACGCTTTGAATAAAAGCATATCCCAATTTAATGCCGAGGCTTGAAAAAGCCGTTAGGACTTTGGGGATATGCTATAAAAGCGCCATTTAGTGCATATCCCAAAATTCTGCAAGCCATAAAATTAATTTTGGGATATGCTCTTAGAGGAGGCTGTGCCATGGTTGCTCCAAAGCACCACGTATTCGTTTGCTCAGGCGCCAAACTTGTTGGAGACAAAAAAGGAACCTGCAACTCAAGAGGCTGTATAGAGGTAGCCAGGAAGTTCATGGACGAGATAGACGAGCGCGAGCTCTCTGGCGATGTAATGGTAAGCACGGCCAGCTGTTTTTCGCTCTGCAGCAAGGGCCCTGTTGTTTTAGTATACCCGGAAGGCGTCTGGTACGGAGGCGTAACCCCTGAGGATGTAGAAGAGATCGCGGAACAGCACCTGGAAAACGGCGAGCCGGTGAAAAGGCTGGTTTTGTAGGCCTTAATGCTCAAGCAAAAGCTTTCGCAAAGTTAGTTCATTTCCAAAACTTCACTAATATTTTTCATGCGCGAGCTCCCTTTATCCTAGCCATGGCCTTTGTTGCCTTGTCTTTGGCAAGCTCATAACAGGCCGCGCAAGCAAACGGCAAAACTGCTCCAGCCAGCGCCCTGGCCAAAAAACGCGTGAGCATGCTGGCGTCTTCAGGCAAATGGTTCATAACAATAAACATGGCCAGGGGATGTGACAGGTATACGACAAAAGCGCCCTTGTGAAGAAATGAGACAGCGTTTCTGGTAGCGCCAGATACATGCGGGGCGAGGAAAACGCACAGCGACAAAAGCGCCATGGCCATGACATGCCGGAAAGCCAGCTGAAGCGTTTCCATGGGGAAGTACCCGACTCTGGCACCCGTGAAGGCCGCCAGGGATACCCCTACGAACAAAGACGCAATCGCGATGGCTATGATTGCTATCGCCTTTCCCCTTTTTCGCAAGAACGCCTCAAGGCTGTCATAGTTTATGCCAGCGTAAATCCCTGCGGCAAAGTATGATATGTAAACTGGAAAGACGCGATCCCACATCAAGAGTTTTGGAAATTTGATGGATATCCAAGAAAAGGCCAGGTTTAGGACGACTGATAGCGCCATCCCGACTTTCCATGGATATTTTCTAGCAAACCTGACCATGGCCGGCGCCAGCAAGTAGAACTGCAGAATTATTGGCACGAAATAAAAATGGGACACAAGGTTGCCCTTCAGCAGGTATCCTGCCAGCTTGCCCCAGGAAAACGGGAAGTACTTGAGAACGTATACAAAGTACAAGTAAAAGGCCAAAACCCAGAAGAGATAGCCCGGGATCGCTCTTTTGATCCTGGCTAGCATATACTTGTGGTATGGCTGGCGCTCAGTCGAGTTTCCCATGGCCAGCTTCAAGGCGCTTGTGAACAAGAATCCGCTCATTGCGAAAAAGGCTATCTTTTGCCCTGAAAACAGCGCCAGAGTAAATATCGAGCTCTTGCTGTAATTTGTTACCGCATCCGAAGCCGCATGGATATAGATGACAAGAAGACACAAAACCAGCTCCATTAAGGAGATGCAAATCTTTTTTTCCTTGCGCTCCGTAATGCCACCCCCGTACAGCATGTTTTAGCTTTTTGCATCAAAAGCATATCCCAATATTAATATCGGGGTCTTTGGCGAATTGCCCTTGAGTATCGGACAAACGCTATCCTGCGCTTTTTTTGTATTTGGGATATGCACCAAGAAAAGCAAGCCTGGTTGCCCAGGCTTGCTTTTAGTTTGTTCAGAATAATCAGGGAATAAGAAGAACTTGTCCAGGCTGGATTACATACGGGCTCTTTATGTTGTTGAGAGACGCAATCTCGGCCCACGCAACATTGTCATACTTCTTGGCGATGTTGTATAGGCAGTCGCCCTTGACAACTGTGTAGGTCTTTGTTGATGTAATTTCAGCTTCTGGCTCTGGAGCAGGAGTTTCTACTAAAACAGGAGTTTCTGCTGGAGCTGGAGCAGGAGTTTCTGCTGGAGCAGGAGCTTCCGTAGGAGCTGGAGCTTCCGTAGGAGCTGGAGCTTCTGTAGGCGCTGGGGCTTCTGTAGGCGCTGGGGCTTCTGCCGCAACATCCACAAGCCTTCCAAGCTTGACAGCGGTAAAGTCAACACCCGCTTCGATGTACTCTATCAACGCTTCATCAAGAGCGTCATAAATCATGTAAGGCCTACCGTCAAGCATTGTGTAGTTGTCGCCACCGGCGGCCATGAAGTCGTTGGTAGCAACTTTGTAAGTCTTTTCTGGATCAAGGGTCTCTCCGCTGTCAAAGACAACTGATTGAACCCTGCTTCCAACTGCCTTGGATGAATCGTATTTCACGCTGATTCCGCCAACCTGGCTGATGTGGGCGGCAACTTCAGGTGCCGTGTCTACGCCGTGCTCGAGTGCTTCAACAAGCTCTGAGCCTTTGAGGTCTATGACCACTATAAAGTTTCCAAAGGGAAGAACATTGATTACATCGCCTTTGGTTATGTCTCCAACTTCTATTGTGGCTCTGACGCCGCCTCCGTTTTCAAGGGAAGCGTCAGCTCCGGTTGCCGCTATCATTGACGCTGTAATGAGGTTTGTCAGGTTTGTCTCATGATGCCTGACATTCTCTCTTGCGCCTTCAAGCTTGACGGGAGTGTTCCCGATGACCGCTGAAGTGTAGACTTCGTTCTTTGCGTTGATCTCATCTATCAAAGCGCTGACGTCAGCGTCAGCCTTAAGCTCTGCGGCTTCAGCGTCATCGCCTGACGGCACGGGCAAAAGCTCCGCTGTTTTGTCAACTACCTTTTTATCTTTCAAGTAAATCTTAACTACTCCAATATTTTCAAGATACTCGCCAGTTTGGGCGATCAGCGTTCCGTCTACGAGTTTCCCTGATTCAAGAAGAGTATGGCTATGTCCGTCGATTATGACATCAATCCCGTCAACGGCGGCAACAGCTTCGCTGCGCTCGTCGGCCACGGACTCGGTGTCAAGCCCTAGATGGGAAATGGCTACGACAACATCAGCGCCCTCCTCCTGGAGTTTGGCAACCTCTTTCTCGGCTACGCCTACAGGCTTCTCGAAGGTGTATCCCTCAACATTCTTGGGGTTGGTCTTTGTGGCTGTCTCAGGAGTCGCAAGTCCGAAAAGGCCAAGCTTCACTCCAGCGATTTCAACAATCTCGCTGTCATCAAATACGGGAAGGCCTGTGTCATCGCTGACAAAGTTGGCAACGAGAAGCTTGAGATCCATCTTCTTCTCAAGTTCCAAAAGCCTTGCGGTTCCATAGTTGAAGTCATGGTTTCCTGCCGTAGCGAAATCATAGCCGACTTCATTCCTGATGTCAACGATGCTGTCTCCAGTGGAAAGAGTGGCCAAAGGCTGGCCATGCAAGTCGTCTCCAGCCGAGATGAGGATCACGTTCTCATTGCTGTCCTTAAGCTGCTTCAAGTAGGACGCCAGGTAAGGGTACCCTGCGGTTCTGCTGTGCACATCGTTCGTGTGCAGGATTGTGATGACTGTGTCATAGTCTGCCGCTTGCGCTGAGACAGTGAAGCTCAACATAAGCATACATGCCGACATCACCAAAGCCAAGATCTTTGCGAGTTTCTTCATAGACTGATTGCCTACCTCCTTTGCGCTTAAAGCGCCAAGGGACGCGTTTAAGGCGCCCCTTTAAGCGGGCGCGCCCGCTTTGGGCCCCGAAGGGCCAAATGCTTGCGTGTTTGCCGACGTTTGAAGCATATCCCAAAATTACTTTTATAGCGCGGGAAAAGCCACGCGTTGAAGCATCGCATGCCTTTTCCCGCGCCTTTTATGGAATTTTGGGATATGCACACAAACCGAAAGATTCTTCGCTGCCCGGTCTGGGCTTTAAAAGCTTATCCTAGAGTTCAAAACGACGCAACGAAAGTTGTCGCGAAGTTTCGGCGCATGCTTTCGCAAGCCAAAATTAACGCTCTTAACTTTAGGATAACTCTAGCGAAAAACCTGCTTCGATTCTTTTGCGCGCCAGCATTTGATGCGCATCCCAAAATCGATGGCTTGATAAACCTGATTGCGCTAGCTTCCAGGAAAAACTGCCCTATTCGCTCGCCGCTTTCAGACCTATCCAGCGCACTTTTTGATATTTAGGATACTCCATCATTATATCTAATTGGCAATTCGAATGCAATAGCGCATTGCAATAAATTTTATTTTATCTTATTTAATCTATATTCGCATGTTCCATAATCGCCAAAAGGCAGCACTACTGTCTTTTGCGCCCATCTGAGGGCGCTGGGCATGCGACAAGCCGCCTGCCATCCCCAAAGCGGGTTAATAAAAATCACTTTTTGATATGCAGCGACAATTTCATTATGCTATTTTTACGAGCAAATATACGCTCAATAAATATTAGGCAATAGGCATTAAACCCCGCAAAACCAGCATGTCTTGATATAAATGAAAACTTCGTCATGTTCGGCAAAAGCTTGCGTCTGCGCAAAACCCAACTCTAAAGGATTGAGCGCCGTTTTGGCATCCATTAGTTGCCTTAAAGCAATATTTGTCTTAATTTAATAAAAAAGGTGCCCAGATCTTGATTTTTGTGCAGAAGCGCTGCAAGCAATAAAAAAGCGCCCAGATCTTCATCTGGGCGCAACAGTTCTTCTGTCTTTTAACTTTTTTACTTTCTAATTTTGTTTCTAGCTATCCAAGCTTGAAACCGGCTCAGGCTCATCGATTACGCATAAGGAATCCACATTCGAAACATCTTCCAGCTTGGACAGCTTTCTGGACTCATCAAAGATGGCCCTTACTTTGTCTTCGCCTCGCTGCCCGAATATCTCGTCCTCGCTTACTTGGATGTCGTATTGTTTGGCTTTCATGTATCTCTTGAAGGCTTCCTTGTCATTCAGGTCGTACACGGAGACAAGCTTCGGAAAAGTAGTAAAAATGGCCTCGTGAGAGTCTACAAACTTCTTTTTTAGATAATCCGACTGCACAGTCAGGCAAACCGTTCCTTTTCCGTAATTCCCTAAGTAATAGCCATTTGACCCGGTAATTCCCATGGATATTAGTCCGATGAAGTGCAGATCATTTTTCTTGATCCTAAACTCCAGGGTTTTCAGGAATTCAAGTTTCTTTGAAACCCCATACTTCCTTAGTTCAGCTGCATGCATAAGCCCCCTGCTGGGAACCTTGTCTAGCTCTTTCACATGCATCCAAATCCACCTCCCTGTTTCATTGGTATAAGTTCCTAAAATTTGAATAGGAAATGTGAAGCTGTGGCCTAGATAAAGCTCTGCACTGTATATATCCACGTTCCAGATCATCTCTTTCGAAGTAAGGCTGTTAAAGAAAAGCTGCTGCTCTAACGCGTACGCTCCATACTTTTCCATTAGCTTCACGTCATACTGCATTTCTTCAGCTCCTTTTGTTTTTGTCTTGCGACCCTCAGGCAAGGCGGCACGTCACGCTAGTTTTTAGCGTTATTTACAATCATTTCTTGCTAATGCCTTTTCGCGCTAAGAGTCCTCGTTATTATTTGTCGTGATAAGCAGCAATATGAGCATATCCCAAAATTATATCCGAGGTGCCGTAAAAGTCCGAGTGTTTGCTCGCAGAAGCCCGAGCAAACTAGTTAAAGCCTTCGCCAGGACTTTTACAGCACCAATACGGAATTTTGGGATATGCCTGTATGGTTGTGCGCATGCGACGAGAAACGGCTGAATTCAGGGGCAAAATGGCTTTGGTTTCGAAGCGTTCGGGATGTCTAAACACGCAAAAAAGGGATCCTGATATGGGATCCCTTTTCTTGCTTTTAATTTTATTTAATTTTTTTATTTTATTATTTAATTTTATCCTGCCCTACTCTACCAATCTTAATCCATTCCGTCAAGCGCGGCTTCCAATCCGGACAAACAGTGCTTTGTATAAAAATGATCATCGCCGTAGGTTCTTGCCATTATGCTGTACGCCATTTTGTATTCCCCAGCGGAAAGCGCGTAATCGCCGTGCGCTAGGTGCGCGTCTGCCAAAAGCCATTGGACGCATGCGTAAATCGGGCTATTGATAATGTCAAGTTTTTCTATCGTCTTAGCCGCCTTTTTTAAGAGGGGGATGGCTTTTCTTGTTGCCTCTCGATCCGATGGCCAATCTTTGTCCAAAGAGAGCTTGTAGCAGTAAAGCCATTGAGCCATGGCCATCGGGAGAGGCTCAATCTCCGGGTCTTCCGACATCAGCTCATAGCACTGTTCCGCATGCGCGGCGTTGAAGCTTTCGCCTTGAACGATGAAGTAAGGGAACGCGGCAATGCTTGAGAAAATATACAATCTAGCGGCTGTAGGGGCCAGGCAGTTGGTGTCAAGCATTTTGCCGGCGGTTACAAGCGCGCAGCTGTGCCAGAGCACAGACTCTTCTTCAGAAGTATTCTCTGTTGCGTATTTGACCAGGGTATAGAGGTGCTCCAGGTTGACATTGCCAAGCCCAACCTTTTTCGCAAGCGCCCAGCCCTTCGCGCAATAGCCCAGCATTTTTTCCTTGTCGCCCTCTAAAGTCATGGCGACCTCAGCAAGCCCTTTGTACACGATTAGAAGGCTGTCTGCGTTGTCTTCCTTTTCCTCCTCAAATATCGCTTTCGCTTTAAGAAGAGCCTTCTTGGCTTGCGCCCCTCTTGTTTCAAGGGATTTGGAGTAAACAGTCGAAAGGGCTATGAGCAATGTGGCGTTGACTATGTTTTTCGGCATTGAGGCAATGCTTACCTTATCGGCGAATTCTATCGCCCTTTCCACGTTGCCCAAGGATGAGAGGGTTAATGCCGTATTGATTGTTGTGGCGTTATCCAAGCCTTTGTCTTGGATGATCAATCCGCTGTTCATTTCTATGGCCTCCTCGATTTGGCGCGCCGAGGCTTCAGTGTCACCAAGCTCTTTGTAGGCAAGCCCTTTCACTTCCTTGAGCATGACAAGCAGCTTCAAGTCCATCACATCAGATGAATTCACGTCGATTGCCGCAAGCGCCCTGTCAAAAAGCTTCAAGGCCTTCTGCAGATCGCCGTCGCTAACAGCCTGTAAGCCGTTTAATGTGTCTGCCATCGCCGAATCAAGCAACGGTATCGCCTCCTAATTAATTGCAAAATAATCTGTCAACTGCCGCAATGCCAACATTTTTTTCTATAGTTAATTCATACTAGCACATAGAGGCGAATATTGCAATAGCCCGGAAGATCCAGTTTAAGGTTAATTTTTGGGATCAAAAAAAGCGCCCGAGATATTCTCTCAGGGCGCTTGGAAGCTATTTCTTGTTATTATTGCTTGGTTAATACTGCTTGGTTACTATTACTTGATCACTACTGCTTAGTTACTGCCGCTTCAAACCCTGGAATCGCCGTTCCGGACAAATCGGCTAAAGGATCAGTTACGCTGTATCTTTCATTTGTCGCATATTTAAACGTCACTGCGCTTGCGCTTTCCAACTTTTGCGCTACCCGTTCTGAAAGGGCAACTGTGCATTCGTGGCTGTCAACATAACTGAAATCGTTTCTGTTCAGCAGCCTTTCTCCATCAGCATATATCCTTATCAGAGGAGATGTTTGGCTGGCGTCGCTTGACAGCTCCCCAACAAAGCTGAGAGTGATTTTCTTGTCAACGCTTGAGTATGTGATTGTCGGAGAGAAGTCATCACTGGAAATCAAGTAGTCCACTTCATGGTCTGCTAATGTTTTTACTTCAAGATTGTAAAGCGTCACTGTGTCGTCAAAGCTCACTTTGAACTGGGACTTGTCAAATGAACCGCCTGAGATTGGCGCAAAGCTGTAAGTGAATGTGGCAGCGTCACGTGTAAATGAACCAGACTTCGAGGCAAGAGCAACATCAGCGCCATTATGCTTCAATGTCGCCGAGTTTCTTCTCTCAACCCATCCATTTACTCCACTGTTCAACTCAACCCGCAAAGTGCCCTCCGTTGGATTCAGATAGGCAACTGCTTTGAATTCAGGCTTAACAAGTTGCGCCTCTACGGTGGAAAATATTTGGTTATGGTTCAAGTCAACAATTTTGTGATCGCCTGGAGTGTATATTATTCTCGTGTCAGCATCAGTCAACGGGTTCTCAAAAGTGGCAGCAACGCGAGCGATGTTCATGAACAACGTATCACTGGACGCGTTTTCGATAGTGAATGATGTCGGATGAGTTCCCATATTCGTCGCAAAATCCGCTGCGTCAGGCAAAATTACGTCTTCTGTCATCAGCTTTTCGCTAAAGTACAAGTATGCAGTTTTCTTGTCTGCGCTTACATACGCCGCCTCAAGGCGAGGCGATGTATTGTCCACAGGCACTGATTCCGTTTCCTCTGCGCTAAGCTCAATGACCGTAGCAACAGCTAGCGGGTCGTCAATGTTATCGTCCGCCAATAGCACGATGCCTAGATCCAGCTCAAATCTTGGCCTGAAAGCGGTTGACACGTCGACAGTGATCTCTTCCGCATCGGTTACAACGATCTCAGTGTTTTTGGACAGCATAGGCCTTAGCTTTCCATCGCTCAGATACTCGCTGATAGCGACTCCGTCAAGGATGGATTCCTTGTCATATGTCACGTTGTAGTTTATGGCCTGATAGGATACATAAGCCACCACAGGATGCTCTGCCGACGCTGCGCCAGGCGCCAGTTTCAGCTTCAAGTAAAACCTTCCGCCAGCTGCAATGCTAAGCACTGGATATCCTGGAGCGAACCTGGAATCCACACCGTCAACGTTCACTTCACTAATTCCTTGCATTCTGACAATAACAGTGAACGTCTTTGAAAGAGTCTTAGCTCCAACGCTAAAGGTGGCCACGAGGTCTACTGAAGCGTCACCGCTTGACGAGCCAGGGCGAGTGACTGCGCCGCTTGTTGATACAACGCTTTCATTGCTTGATTGCCATGTTATTGAGATGCCCGGGAATTCAGCCAGGCTTGTTGGAAGCGTCAAATCCGTCAAAATGCCTTGCAGGTTCGTATTGCTTCCCTTTATCACGTCAAAGGTGAGAGCGTCAACCGCCTCTGTAATGGAATCCGTAAACTTGGCGTACAGCGCAAAGCTCGAGGTAACTTCTAGATCCCAGTCATATGGTTGCGTCAGTGCCTCGTCCTTGAACCAGCCTGCAAAGTCCATGCCGGCTTCAGTTGGGGCGGTTGGAGCAGCCGCTTTGGCGCCATGGTCAACTTTCAGGGCTTCTGGCAAGACAGTATCAGTTCCAGCATTGCCCTTGTTGAAGGAAATTTCGTAAGACTTGATCTTCCAGCTGGCAACCAAAGACAGGTTTCCGGCTACAGGGCTTGAGAAGTCCCAAAGCTCGCTGTCTGAAGACCAGCCCAGGAAATCGTGCGAAACTGATGTTGGAGCGGCCGGCTCTGTTGCAAGTTCCCCGTGAACGACTTTCTGGCTGGGGATGGACTCGCCGTCCTGCCCGTTCAGGTCAAAGGCAACCGTGTATTCAGCCGCCTTGACGGTTATCGAAACAATCAGCTCAAGATCCAAGCCAAGCGGATTTGTGATGCTCTCAGGAAGAACCGCTTCTCCTGCCACATCAAACTGCTGGCTGGTCTTCAAGGAAGGATCGTATGCCGCGCCATCGATATCCCAAATGACGTCAACAACAGTTTGAACCACTTCGTTTTCTTCTGTTTCCACTTCAATCTCAACTCTAGGCTGAAGGTTCAGCCCTGCCGCTGTTTTCTCAGCGCCGTTTGCCACTTCCAACGCAGCGGGCGTAGTGATTGAAACCAGGGTTCCGCCAACCAAGAGCGCTACGCTCACTGAAAGCTCAACAGAGAGGTCTCCCAAAGAGAAGGTGACCGTTTGCTCGCCGACAGTGGCGTTGTCATATCCGGACACTGCTAGATCATCAACGTCCAACTCAGCAGAAGAGCCGTCCGAGTAGGTTCCCTGAATAACAAGGCCTGTGAGATCCAGCTCTTCGCCTTGCAAGTACAAAGTCTTGGCAGGAAGCTGCTTAATCTCAAGCGCTGTGAGAACAGGCTTGACTGTCAAAGAGAGAGCCGCTTTCACGCCTTTGGTGTTGGCGTATCCTTGCTCCACCACAATCTCACCATAGTAAGAAAACGTTCCGCACTCGCTTGTGTCAGCTTCTTCAGGCCAGGTGACGCTGAAATCCTTCTCGCTTCCGTCTGCAAGCGTTGCCTTAACTGTTTCAGGAAACGCGTATGTCGCGTTGTGATCGACTTCATCTTCAATAAGCTGGGCTGACTCGATTTCTATCGCAGGAGTTTCATCTTCAGGACCATCATCATCGCCCGAACCGTCGTCTTCGCCCGAACCGTCGTCTTCGCCTGATCCGTCACCATCGCCCGAGCCGTCATCATCGCCCGAGCCGTTGTCCTCGCCAGAGCCGTCATCTTCGCCCGAACCATTGTCTTCGCCAGATCCGTCATCTTCGCCCGAACCATTGTCTTCGCTAGATCCATTATCTTCGCCAGATCCGCCAGTGTTGCCAGATCCGCCAGTTCCGCTGGATCCGCCGCTTGTGGAAGGCGTGTATGTTGATGGAATGCTGGCTTGGCTTCTGCCTTCTCCATTTATCCTAACCGGGGCAGTTTCAAATGTTGTTCCTGTTCCAGCGCCCGCGTTCACTTGCGCGGACTCAATGCGTCCGGTTCCAGTGACAATGGCGGACTGGTTCAGGGTCAGGCTTTCAACCGATCCCGTAATGCTGATCGGGGAGCCTGCGCCATTGTTCTCGATGGACCCAAATTTGCCTATAAACTCAAAGGTTGACCCTTCGCGGTAATTCGCTGGAATATTAACGTTTATGATTGTTCCGTCCGCAAGCTCCTGCGTAACTATGATCGCGCCTGTGTGAAGAACCAACGCGCTGAATTTGCTGATGCCTGACACTACTATGCGAACCTTGTTCACGCCTTCATATTTCTGGACGATCAGGCTGCCGTCAACACGAAAGTCAGCGGTATGGATCGAGTTGATTCCTCCGCCTTCAACAAGCGCGTTTCCTTTGACATGAACGTTTGCAACTTTTACGTCGCCTTCCCCAATGGTTGAGGCGAACGTGATGTCCTTGTCGATCTCAAGATTCTTGAGGGAAACTCCAGAGGCCAGGACAGATACGCTTCCCTTGATTTGCTGCGTTCCCGAAGACGGGCCAAAGGATCCTGCGAAAGCGTACACGCGGGAGTCGGTTCTAATCCTGTCAAGAAGCACAAGCGTTTCCGCTCTTGTAATGTTTGACTTTGGATTTACCTTTCCGTCATTTCCTGTAACGAAGCCAGCGTTTATAGCCGCCGCAACATTCTCTCTTGCCCAGCCGGATACGCTGGTGGCATCCCTGACTTCTGCCAATACAGAAACAGAGCCTTTGGACAGCCCAGCTATCCTTCCAACTATCGTTATGGCTTCCTCTCTTGTTATCCTTGCTTCTGGAGACATGGAAGAAGCGCTTGTGCCGCTGATATAGCCTGCGGAGACAGCCTTGGCGATCTCGCTGTAATACCAGGAGCCCGCTTTTACGTCCTTGTACTTGGAAATGTCAGCTGAGGCGTCATTGTACCCGCCTACCTCATTCACAAGCTTTATGAACTCGGCGCGGGTGATGTTTCCGTCAGGCCTGTAAGCCCCGCCGCCATACCCGCTTATGAGGCCAAGCGAGATCCATTCCTGAAAGGTCGACTGCGCCCAGTGGCCCGCAATGTCCGTATCAGCGGCAAAAACGCTTGGAGCCATCCCAAGTGCCAGAGCAATCGCCAATACAATCGCAGTAATTTTTTTCGTCAACTTCATTTTGCCCTCCTGTTTATGCCGAGAGCTTAAAGTTTTGCAACAGGTTCATCGTTAGCCTTAAAACTCGTCGGCATTATACCAACGCTCGATATCTGCAATGCGATGGGAAGTCTTTTCACATCGCATGATCTTATGTCCATTATTTCCTTGACGGAATGTAGAGCCAAACTGTAGGCTCCAAAGATTGGCAAGTGTTGAGACATATCCAAAAACCCCTTTATGTAAAAAACGGATTGTCTTGTTTTAATTTGTCTGCCCATTACGCCATCTTTAGCATGTGAACCTTTGCTGACGAGCGGCATGTGAATTCATTTGAGCCCTCGCCAGCATATCCCGCGCTCTTTTTTGTCGCCAGAGGCCTTAAGCTGGCTACTCTATCTCCGAGCTTTCGCCAGCGCGCAAGGATTTATGAATGTCGCCTCCCTTTCTAACAGCCTCGAGTGATTATATGACCAGTTGCAATCTTTGTCAATCGATTTGTAGGTTTTGCTAGCTTTGCTGCTATGAAAGCGCTTGATTTTCTAGAGAATGCTCTATTCTTCTATTTTTCTAGGCGAAAGCCAAGCTTCTGTGGAGTCGAGGCGTCTGATTTGCAACAAAAAAAGCGGGATCGATTTCGATCCCGCTTTCCAAAAACAGCCTATCTTTTATGAACGACTTTGATTGCTTTCAAGAATTCGTCAACCGCTTCCCTTGACAATTTGCCTTCACGGGCCAGTTTTTCAACAAGAGTCGAATCTGAATTCTTAATTATGGCAATCAGTGCGTCAGCCATAGCTATCGCCGCTTCAGCGCGCAGCAAAACGCCGTCAGCGTTTATGGCAGCCGATTCAAAAACTTTAAACAGCCCTACTTCTACAGCTTTCCTTCTTGCGTCAGCGTAAGCGAAGTCATTGAAATCTTCACTGTATCCAATAACCCTCAGCAGAAATACCGTAAAGTCATGAGGCGTCACTAAATCGCTCGGAGCGAAAAGCGTCCGTTCCTCATTAACTCCAGCTGTAAGACCAATGCTGAAAGCATAGGCGGCAGTCCTCTCGGCCCAGTCTGGAACATCAATAAATGGGTTGACAGCGTTTGACTTG